>JAUTWY010000524.1 GCA_030838305.1 Acidobacteriaceae bacterium | reverse complement strand
GCCTGATATTGCGGGAAAGAATCTGGCCAATCCCACGGCGCTACTGCGATCGTCGCTGCTCATGCTGCGCCATCTGGGCGAGGTCGATGCGGCCACGAAGATTCGCAATGCGCTGGAAAAGGTCTATCGTCATCACGAAAAGCTGACGCGCGATATCGGCGGGAAGGCGGGCACTTCGGAATTTGCGGATGCGGTGATCGAGGAGATGGAAAACGCGAAGGTCGCGCCCGAACAGGCCTAGCATCTGACTGTTCGGCGCTCCTTCGAACCCTGTTGACTTATTCGTTAGCCTGCAAAGATCTTCATATTGCCGGGCAAACGTTGTTGGAGTAGGATGCGCTCGTCTTCCCCTTCCTGCTGTTTTCGGACCCCTCAGTTCCTTTGTTTCATGCGCCACTTCGCCGGCCCATGGTGGGCTGAATATCCTCGAAGGAGAACTTTCATGAACTCTGCACCCCAATCCGCTCGCCGCCCTCGCCGCCTCACGGCCACTTTCGTGATGGTCATTTTAGTTGTGGCCGTCACTACGTCAGCTTCTGCCCAGCAAGAGCGAGTGCTCTATCGCTTCACCGGCGGGACAGATGGGTCCACGCTTTACGCGGACGTAATTGCCGACCCATCCGGCAACCTGTACGGGACAACCTTCTCCTCCGGACTTAACGGAACCGTCTATGAGCTCTCGCCTCCAGCGATAGCCGGTCACCCGTTGATCGAAACCACTCTTCACACTTTCGGCGGAACCGATGCTGGGGGACTGCTGTCCGTACTGACGCTGGACAGTGCAGGAAATCTTTATGGAGCCGCCTCCGCGGGCGGTGCGAACGGAGCGGGCGCAGTGTTTCAACTGGCGCCGCCAGCGACGCCGGGCGGCGCTTGGACGGAAAGACTTCTATACAGCTTTAAGGGAAACAGCGACGGTATGGCTCCCATTGGAGGCGTCGTCTTCGACCAATCGGGTAACCTATTCGGAACCACGATCGGAAACTTTGAAACTACCTATGGAACGATTTACGAATTGTCGCCGCCAGCAGTTCAGGGCGGCCAGTGGACTGAGACGGTCCTTTACAACTTCAAGGGAAGTTTCGATGGTTGTGTTGCGAATGGCAAGCTGGCTTTCGGAGTGAACGGGATCCTGTTCGGCACCGCGGTTGCGTGCGGCGGAACCCAAAACCAATGTGCCTTCGGCTGCGGCACCATTTTCGGGCTGGCTCCTCCGGCCATCGCAGGCGGCGCATGGACGGAAAGAACGATCTATCGTTTCCAGGGCGGAGCCGACGGTTCTCAACCACACAACGGCCTGGTTGGCGATGGCAAGGGACATTTTTTCGGGGCAACGCAAGTCGGCGGCGCCTGTAACGGAGGCGCCGAATGCGGAACGGTGTTCGAGTTGGAGTTTGCCGGCGGAAAATGGACGGAAAACGTCCTCTACACCTTCACCGGGGGAACTGACGGAGAAACGCCAATGGGCGGAGTGGTCATCGACAAGTCCGGTAATCTATACGGCACCACAAACACCGGCGGAGATCCCACCTGCAATTGCGGAACGGTTTTTGAATTAGTGCCGCCCTCCACCCTGGGCGGCAGCTGGACCGAAAATACTCTCCACGTATTTACGGGCGTACGCGATGGCGCTCTTCCATTTAGCGGATTGGCTTTTTCCAGGGGCCCATACCTGTACGGCACGACCGCGTCTGGCGGCGAGTGTAAGAGCAACCCCTCGGGTTGTGGTGCGGTTTTTCAGGTCCTACCTTGACCTGGCCTTGCGACGGGAGTATCTAGCACTCCCGTGCACTCCCGCAGATGGACAAAACCCATGCCGCGCCACCTTTCTTCAGAAGGCACCTTCATCGCAGAGCTTGGGAAGCGAAGCATATGAAGACAAGGTTGCGGGTAAGCGGAATTGGTATCTTGGCATGCCTATTTGTTGTCGCCGGCTCAGCGGTAGCACAGGGCGGCGAACTGGTGGGAGAGGAGTTGGAGTTCCCGGCAGGCGCGCGAACCTGATCGACGCAGTTCGGTCCATGGCACACGACGGAGCTATACGCTTTGAGGTCAACCGGCAGAATCTGGGAGTGGATCCGGCGTCGGGCTGGGTGAAATTTCTCACCATCCATTTGCGCCGTGGCATGGAGATATTCAGGAGTACACCTTCCGCGAGCACGAGATGGTGAATCTGGAAATTGATCCTGAGCACGGCCACGACCGGCGGGAGTGGGAAGAGCGGCGCGAGGAAGGCCGCGAGCACCATGAGGCCGAGGGAACGCCGCGAAGAGCACAAAGGCCGCATCATTCGCGCCTACAACGGAGCGGAAGGGCAGTTCATCGACGTGACAGAAGCACTGCGCAGCCGGGTAAACGAGGGCCGGCTCTATCTTCGGGTCGATAACTACACCGTGGGTGGCGATCCCCTGCCCGAAGGCCGCAAATGGTTGCGCGTCCTTTATTGGGCTGATGGCGAGCGCCACAACGTAGTTGTGGAAGAAAAGAACGAGCTGCGGCTGCCATAATTCTTGCGAATGCAGTTTTTTACTTCGATTTTACGGCGGGTCTTCAACTGCGCCGTTTTCTATTTCCATCCTGTTGATATCCGCCATGTTGATTCCGCCATTGACTCTCGGCGCGGATGAGAGTAAATTCGCCCGTTCTGGGGAATCTGAAGGGATGGCGAAGACAACGCGCCGTGTAGGGGTAGTTCTGTTTCAGCTGGGTGGGCCTGACACCCTGGCTGCGATTGAGCCTTTCCTTTATAACCTCTTCTGCGACCCCGATATTATTGACTTTCCTTTCGCCCGCATCGGGCGCAAGCCTCTGGCTAAATTGATTTCGACCACACGCGCCCGTAAAGTGCAGCATCATTACGCGACCATTGGCGGGGGCTCTCCCATCCGGCGCTTCACCGAGCGGCAGGCGCGGGCGCTGGAAGCTGAGTTGACGCCTCAGGGTCTCGACGTCCGTTGCTTTGTGGCCATGCGTTACTGGCATCCCTTTACCAGCGAAGCCATAGCGCAGCTTCAGGCGGCCCAATGCGATGAGGTCGTGCTCCTACCCCTGTATCCGCAGTACTCGTCAACCACCATTGGCAGCAGTCTGAACGAGTGGCACCGTTCGTTCCATGACGACGTGCCCGTACACGTTGTCGGCTACTTCTACCGGCATCCGATGTACTTAGACGCGGTCGTAGAGAAAATTGACGAGGCGCTGGCCCGATTTCCGGTTTCCGAACGCGCCGAGATTATCTTCAGCGCGCATAGCGTCCCAATGTCTGTGATTGCGAAGGGCGATCCGTATCAGCGGCAAATTGAGAACACGGTAGAGCTGCTGATGGAGCGCGGTAGGTGGCCGAATCGTTACAGGCTCTGCTACCAGAGCAAGGTGGGAGCGAGCAAATGGCTGCAGCCTTCGCTGCATCGGACTCTGCGTGATCTCGCTGCGGAGAAGGCGCGGGAATTGTGCGTCGTGCCGGTGGCGTTCGTTTCCGATCACGTGGAGACACTGGGCGAGATCGATCACGAAGCGCGCGAAGAAGCGTACCGGCTGGGGATTACACAGTTCGAGATGAGTGCGGGCCTGAACGATTCGCCTAAGTTTATTTCGGCGCTGGGACAGTTGGTGCGGGAAGCATTGGGCAATGACGCTCAATCTTACATTCCGGTTCATGAAACCGGCGTGCAAGCCGCCGCGACAGTGTTACTGGCTGCGAACTAGGATTTGAAAGGGCGCGGCTCTAGGTCGTGCCATAGAGCCATAGCTAAGAACAGGAGGAAGATTCATGGCGGAGCCGGAGGGCGGTAACCCGACCCCGAATCCAGATCCGGCGCAACCTGCGCCGCGCAGCACCATCGATGCCACGAAGTACGTCGGCACACCTGCGGTGGGAACCTCGAAGGCCGCGGCGGCAGCGGGACTCTCTTCGACGGGCCCCTCCAATACTGACGTCGATCGACGGCGGCGGCGTCTGGTTTGGGTAGGCGTGACCGCATTCCTGACTGCATGGTTCCTGGCCTTCTTCCGATTTTTTCTGCCCCGCACTCTTTTCGAACCCAACTCGGTTTTCAAGATTGGCTATCCCTCGGAATTTGCCTTGGGAGTCGACACCAAGTTTCAGCAGAAGTACCGCATTTGGGTCGATCGCACCCCTGATCGCGTATTCGTGATCTATGCGCGCTGCACGCACTTGGGTTGCACTCCCGATTGGAAACCGAGCGAGAACAAGTTCAAGTGCCCGTGCCACGGCAGCGGCTACGACAGCGAGGGTATTAATTTCGAGGGCCCAGCGCCGCGTCCCATGGATCGGGCGCACGTAGAACTGGCGCCCGACGGGCAGATCATCGTCGATACCTCGCGCCTCTATCAGTGGCCCAAGGGACAGCCCAGCAAGTTCAACGATCCAGGAGCATTCTTAACCGGAGTGTAGCTGTAGAGCGGGCCCCCTCGCCCGCTCGCATTAGCCACCGCGAAGGCAGGACTTATCTATGGCTGACGAAACGAACGGCAAGAATGGCAAAGTGGGATTAGTCGATCGCGTCAAAGACGACATTCAGGCGATGAAGGTCGACATCCCCACCAAGGCAAAAGAGCAGATCGAGGGCCTGAAAGATCCCACCAAGACCCAGGTCTACACTTCGATCTTCCGCCATAAGCACGACGACACGCCGCGCAACCGCGCTCTGGGCGTGCTCTCTAACGTGTTCCTGCATTTGCATCCAGCGAAGATCAATCGCGATGCGGTGCGCTACAGCTACACCTGGGGCATGGGTGGGATCACGTTTTTCCTGTTCATCATTCTCACTTACACCGGCGTGCTGCTCATGTTCTATTACCACCCGAGCAAGGTGCAGGCATTTCGAGACGTGCTCTATCTCGAGCATGATGTCCCGTTCGGAAAGATTCTGCGAAATATGCACCGCTGGGCCGCTCACTTGATGGTGATCGGAGTGTGGCTGCACATGTTCCGCGTGTTTCTCACCGGCTCGTACAAGAAGCCGCGCGAATTTAATTGGAATATCGGCGTGCTGCTGCTGGTATTTACTTTGCTGCTCTCGTTCACTGGATATCTGCTGCCAGACGATCAACTGGGGTTCTGGGCCGTAACAGTGGGCACCAATATGGCGCGGGCAACACCGCTGCTGGGCCACGAAGGCCCGTTCGGCTCGATGCTGGGCATGACTCCTTACAACGACGTGCGCTTCGGACTGCTCGGCGGCTCGATTGTGGATGCGAATGCGCTGTTGCGGTCGTACATCTGGCACTGCATCGGCATTCCGATCGTGGCTTCGATCCTGATGATCGTGCACTTTTGGCGCGTGAGAAAAGATGGCGGAATCTCAGGGCCGGCACCGGTGATGCTAGAGGCGGAAGCGGATAAGCAACGCAGAGGACCGAAGGCGGCAGGAGAGTAGCCACCGAAAGAACAGCAGGTTCCTTACCGGGCTTTCGGCCGGTTCGGAATGACAAACTTTTGAGTAATTTGCACGAACAACAGTTTTGAATAATTGATACGAGAACAATTATGGACTGGCGACAACTTTGGGAAATTTGCTCGGCTCCAGACAACGTGCCGATCGTTGGCTTGATCCCGCTGCTGGCCTTCTACATTTATCTGGCATGGAAACAGGCTCACGCCAACGATTTGTTGATCGCGCAACTGGAAGACGACGCCGCCCTCGCCAAGACGCATCATCGCAAAACCTGGCCGTTCAAACCAGGCTGGCAGAAGGAAGTGCACGTCTGGCCGTTTTTGCTGCGCATTGAATTTCTCGCCGCCATCATCGTCACGATTATTCTCATGGTCTGGTCGATCACGCTGAACGCTCCGCTGGAAGAGCCCGCCAATCCCAACCTGACCATGAATCCTGCGAAGGCGCCGTGGTATTTCCTCGGACTGCAGGAGATGCTCGTCTATTTCGATCCCTGGATCGCCGGCGTAGTCATGCCCACCATGATCATCATCGGCCTGATGGTCATTCCTTACATCGACACCAACCCGCTGGGCAGCGGCTACTACACATGGAAGCAGCGCAGATTTTCCATTGGCACATTCTTGTTCGGCTTCATCATTCTGTGGATCGCGATGATCATTATCGGAACCTTCATCAGAGGGCCCGGTTGGCAATGGTTCTGGCCGGGGCAAACCTGGGATCACAACCGGCTGATCTACGAAGTAAACCGCGATCTGCCGGATATTTTTGGAATCACTTCGAACCTGGGGAAGGCGATTTTCGGCGCCGTCATCGTCGGCGGCTATTACCTGCTCGGAGGATTTCTCGTGTACTCGCTGTTCCGGCGTTACATGGGAAAAGATTTCAAGCGGATGAGCCTGCTGCAATTTTCCCTCACGCAATTTCTTTTGCTAAGCATGGTGGCCCTGCCCTTAAAGATGGGGCTTCGGCTTTTGTGGCACATCAAGTACGTGTGGATTACACCCTGGTTCAATATTTGACGTTCTGAAATTCGTAAACATTCAAGTGGAACTTTTGATGTCAGCGAGAACAGCAGATTCCTCACCGGGCCCTCGGCCCTGTTCGGAATGACAAAAGACTTCGGAGGAAGCGCGGTGCCTGAACAACCGAACCCCGAGCAGGACCCGATAACAACCAAATCGTACGCGGCGTATTACCTGATCGCGACGGTGATTCTGATGGCGACCTTGTTCTGGGCCTTGTGGGATGAGGCGTGGGGCCAGCGTCCGTGGAAGGCTCTCCAGGAAAACTGGAAGGATCGCTATAGCGCATTTCTCAACACTTCGCGATCGAAGTCGGCAACATCGGAGAAAGATGTCGAGCAGAATCCGGATTACGTTGCGCTCAAGCAAACCTACGACAAGACTTATCAGGACTCGAAGGCTCAAGCAGACGAAGCCCGCCGGAAGCTTGACGACGCCAGTGCCCGCCTGCTCGCCGTTCAGAGCGTATTCACCGACCGTCGCGCCTACGTGAACGCGCTGACCTACGAACTGGAAACCAGCACCAGCGATTCCGCCAAGGCCAGCAAGAAAAAGGAAATCGATAAGTATAAGAACGAGCAGGCGACGGTCGAATTCCCGGATGGCAGCAAACAAAAATACACTTTCCCACAACTCGAAGAAAAATATAACGAGATCCGCGACGAGCGCACCAAGCTGAGCCTGGAACTCGGCGATGTACTAAAGCCGGTGACCGCTGCCAGGGCGAAAATGGATGAATACGTCACCGACCACATGGTTGACCTGACGCAGCAACAGATTGACGGACTCAAGCGAAAAATCGGCGACTGGGATCCGCAGATCGTCCAGATCAATGTCGCCGACGCGAACATCGTGGACCGCTGCGAATCCTGCCACCTGAACGCTCGCGAGCCCCTGAAAATTATCCCGGCTTCGATGATGTCGAAGGGCGAAAAGAAGCCTGACGAATATGCCAACGCTCTTACCAGCCATCCTGAACCCGAGTTGTTGAAGATTCACGATCCTGATAAATTCGGCTGCTCGCCCTGTCATCAGGGCAATGGACGCGCCACCACGAGTGTCGAGAAGGCCCACGGAAATTATGAGCACTGGCTGTGGCCGCTCTATCCGAAAGAGAACTCGGAGGCCGGTTGTCAGTCCTGCCACTCCGCCGACATGGTTCTGGCCAGCGGTGATGTGCAATGGCAAACCATCAACAACGGCAAAGACCTCTTCCGGCAGAGAGGCTGCATGGGCTGTCACCGGTATGAAGGCTACGACAAAGAGCCGGAAGACCTGAACTCGGTCGGGCAGCAGATCAAGCAGATTGAAACCCAGAAAAAAGAGAATATCAAGCAGACCGCATATCTGATGAAGCAGGCGGATGCGGCGCAGTCAAACGAGGAAGCGAATCGCCTGAATGGCCAGGCAGTAGACCTGAGGGTCGCAAACAGCAAGCTAGACGGGCGTTTGCAGCAGCTCGATTTCCAGTCACACAGCTTGCTGCAAGACATGAAGAAAGTTGGGCCAAATCTAAAAGACGCGCGGCTCAAGCTGAACAAGAATTGGATTCCCGTTTGGTTGAAAAAGCCTTCCGACTTCCGTCCCACCACCAAGATGCCGAACTTCCGTCTGAGCGATCATCAGATTCAGGCGATCTCCGCCTACATCTGGCAGTCGGCCTTCACTGATGCGGTTCCCAAGCACAAGCCCGGCAATGCCGGGCATGGCAAGGAATTGTTCGAAACTCGCGGATGCATGGCCTGCCATTCGATCGGTGAAGGCAATCAAATGCAGGGCGGCACCTTCGCCGCGAATCTCACGCGGGTCGGAGAGAAAGCGAATTACGATTACCTGGTTCGCTGGATTCACAACGCGCGCGAGCGCACCCGCCCCTATTGCCCTTACGAAAAGAAAGATATTGGTCCCGAGGATTACGCCAAGAAGGGCGTTCCCTACAAGTTCGACCTCGAGCATAGCCAGTGTCCCAACGACGGTCACGAACTGCAAGTGCAGAACATGACGGTGATGCCCAGCCTGCGCCTCGCTCCCGAGGATGCGGAAGACATCGCAAGCTACTTGATGACGCAAAAGAAGCAGGATCCGTCGTCCTATGCGGATGCGTCGTTCATGGATGATCCGAACCTTAAGGCCGAGGGCAAGAAGTGGGTGCGGCACTTTGGCTGCTCCGGCTGCCATGAGATCGCAGGTTTCGAGGACGAAGGCCGCATCGGTACCGAGCTCACCTACGAGGGCAGCAAGCCCATTGAGCGCCTCGACTTCGCCCTGTTCACGGAGATCGCACAGCGTGGCGGAAAAGATGCCGAGCCGATCAAAGACAAAGAAGATCTGGCGCGGTTGCCCGACGGTCCGTCGACTCAGCCCTGGTACGATCACAAAGGATTTTTCGAACACAAACTCGCCGAGCCCAACATTTATGACCAGGGCAAAGTGAAGGGCGAAACCGAAGCCCTGCGCATGCCCAACGTGCACCTCACCAAGGATCAGGTGCGCGACCTCACAACTTTCCTGATGGGAAGCGAAGAAACTTCCCTGCCCGCCAGTTATCAATACAAGCCCGGCGACGCGCGCCACGATATTCAGGAGGGCTGGTGGGTCATTAAGAAGTACAACTGCATGGGCTGCCATCAATTCATCCCCGGCCAGCAGACCATCCTGATGGGTTTGCAGCAATATCAGGACAATCAGGAACAATTACCTCCGAAGCTCTTGACCGAAGGCGCGCGCGTCGATCCCGAATGGCTGCGCAAGTTCTTGTCAAATCCAGCGTTGAGCACGACTGATACGAACCGCAACGGCGTGCGTCCTTACTTAAAAGTGCGCATGCCCACGTTCTCATTTTCGGATAACGAACTGCGCAAACTGGTGCGCTTCTTCCAGGCGCTATCGCAGCAGCCGATACCGTACATCCCCGAGCAGGTACCGGTTCTCACGACCAAAGAATCGGACATGGCACGCAGCCTGTTCTCAAGTGCGGCTGCGCCATGTCTGAAGTGCCACGCCACGGGCGATCCCGCGCATGACAAGATCGCCACAGCTCCCAACTTCCTGCTGGCAAAAGAACGCCTGAAGCCCGACTGGGTCGAGCGCTGGATCACGGACCCGCAAGCCGTCAGTCCCGGCACATCAATGCCATCAGGCTTATTCAAGCAGCAGAACAATCAATGGGTATTCGCCGGGCCAACCCCGCCCTCGTTCCAGGGCTATGCGGGAGACCATAGAAAGCTTTTGACGGATTACATCTTCCAATTGACGCCGGAAGAACAGCGGAAGGTAGCATCGTCCATGCCACGAGCGAAGGCAGCGCTGCAGGTGAAAAGCAATCGCAAACAGGCTGCGGTCGAATCGCATCGAACAGGGAGCGGCGGCTCACGGTAAAATGACCCCCGCCTGTCATCCCGTGCGAAGCGAGGGATTTTGGGGCGTTTGTGCAGCACTGCCGCTGTGTAGAGAAACCAAGATCCCTGGCTACGCTCGGGATGATAACTAGGGTTTAAGGATCAACTACTAAAGAAAAGAAAGAAGGACATCATGAATAAGAAAACCAGTTGGAAGGGATTGGTCAGCGTGCTGGCTTTGGGCGGCCTGCTGCTGACTGTGGCTTGCAACAAGAATACAGAACAATCGAGCAACACCACTGCTGAGAAGGAAGCTGCGCCTGCTCCTGCGGCCACGCCGATTGATCCCGCGACGGTCGCCACGGTGAAGGGCGCGGTTAAATTTGACGGCACAGCCCCGAAGCAATCGAAGATCGACATGAGCCAGGATCCCGCCTGCAAGGGTTCCAACGAAGCAGAAACCATCGTGGCAAGCGGCGGCGATCTCGCCAACGTATTCGTGTACGTAAAAGACGGACTTGGCAGCCGCACCTTCGAAGTACCCAAAGACCCCGTGGTCCTCGACCAGAGCGGTTGCAAGTACCATCCCCACGTGATGGGCGTGATGGCCGGCCAAACCGTCCAGATCAAGAATGACGATCAGACCACGCACAACATCCATCCCACACCGAAAGACAACCGCGAGTGGAACGAGTCGCAGCCACCCTCGTCCCCCGCAATCGAAAAGAATTTCGCCCGCGAAGAAATCATGCTTCCAGTGAAGTGCAACCAGCATCCCTGGATGAAGATGTACATCAGCGTGGTGAAAAGCCCGTTCTACGCGGTCACCGACAAATCCGGAAAGTACGAGATTAAGGGACTTCCTCCTGGGGACTACACCATCGCCTTCGTGCACGAGAAACTCGGCGAGCAGGATCAGAAGGTAACGGTCGCCGCGAAGGAGACCAAGACCGTCGACCAGAGCTTCAAAGCCGGAGGCGAATAGTCCGACGCCGGGATGCGGACTGGGTGTAATGACGCCCGGGCACGATCTCGTCTGATAAAATTAGCTCTTTGGCGTAGTGGGCTGGGCCGGTCGGCGCAGCCCACGGCGCTCCAAGGCGGCGTTACTCATCCCTGCCTACCTCAAGGAGTATGTCCTGAAAGCCATTCCGGCAACCTACAATCGCGCACATCACATCTTCGCCGTCTTCGTGGCGTGTGCGACATTCGTTGTCATCACCGCGGGCGCTTTGGTCACCAGCAACGACGCCGGACTATCGGTTCCTGACTGGCCCACTTCATTCGGCTATTTGATCAAGGTACCGCACTTTGTGGGCGGCGTGCGCTACGAGTGGAGTCACCGCATGCTGGCCGGCACGGTGGTGTCATTGACCCTGGCCATCGCAATCTGGACGCTGCTGGTGGAAAAGCGCCGCTGGCTGCGCTGGCTGGCACTGGGCGCATTCTGCACCGTCATCGCCCAAGCCATTCTGGGTGGACTCACCGTCTTGTACTTCCAGCCGCCCGCCGTTTCAACGGCGCACGCAACAGTAGCGCAGACTTTTTTCTGCATCGCGGTCGCCATCGCGCTATTCACCGGACGAAAGTGGGTCGAGGAACAGCCCCGAGTAGAGTTCGACCAGCGACGGCCCAACTTATCGACGCTGACCTGGCTCTCCATCTTCATCCTCTACGTGCAACTCATCTTGGGCGGGATGTTCCGTCATCACGGAATGAGTTGGTGGCCGCACGTGGTAAATGCCGTGGTTGTGACATTCCTACTTTCCTGGACAGCGGTGCGGGCCGTCTCGGTGTATTCGAATATCGAGGCAGTGCGGCGCCCCGCGATCATCATGCTGTCGCTTCTGATCACACAACTCTGTCTCGGCTTCACTGCATTCTTAACCCGTGTAGCCTGGGGCCGAAGCGCCGTGCAACCTGAGCTGCCCATGGTAGCGGCGACGGTGGCGCATGTGGCCGTAGGCGCGCTGCTGCTTGCTACCACCGTGGTCCTGGCAATTCAAGTATGGCGCCACGTCCCGGTCGCATTTGAAGAACACGTGCCCCAACCGCAGCAGGATGTCTCGGCCGCATGACCTTGGTACGGGGATGCTCGGTGCGAAAACATCGTACACTGATACTCGAATAATCTTAGGAAACCCTTTGGCATCGAAAGTTTCTGCATTCGTCGAGGCATCTTCGGAGGTGAATCCTACTTCCTGCGAGCCCGTCATCTCCGTGGAGAACCTGGTGCATCGCTACGAGAGCCGTACGGCTTTGAATGGCGTTTCGTTCGACGTGCGTCCGGCGGAGCTGTTTGGCCTGCTCGGCCCGAATGGCAGCGGCAAGACCACACTGTTCCGAATTCTCTCCACTCTGATGATTCCGACAGCCGGCCGCGCCACAATCATGGGCTGCGACGCGGCGCGGGAACCCGCGCGCTTGCGGCGGCAAATCGGTGTAGTCTTCCAGGCGCAGAGCATCGATCTAAAACTCACGGCCTACGAAAATCTTTGGCATCAAGGGCATCTCTACGGCCTTCGTGGCACGGGGCTGAAAAACCGTATTGAAGAAATCCTCGCGCGCGTCGGGCTGGCTGATCGAGCGAAAGAACTCGTTGAAACTTTCTCCGGCGGAATGCAGCGGCGAATCGAATTGGCCAAAGGATTATTGCATCATCCCGGAGTGCTCCTCCTCGATGAACCCACTACCGGCCTCGATCCCGGAGCCCGTCGCGATCTCTGGCAATACCTGCAGATGCTGCGTGACGAGGAACAGGTCTCCGTGCTGGTCACCACGCATCTTATGGAGGAAGCCGAACGCTGTGACCGCTTGGCCATCATGAACGAAGGCAACCTCGTCGCTCTAGGCACGCCGGCGGAATTGAAGGCGGAAATCGGCGGCGACGTCGTGCTTCTGGACGCCGCACATGACGCAGGCTTGCTGGCCGAGCGCATCCGCGCCCGCTTTCACGTTGAGACCACGGTCCTCGAAAACCAGATCCGTATGGAACGCGAGGGCGCACACCGCTTCGTCACCGAGGTCGTCGAAGCTTTTCCCGGAGAGATCGAGGCGCTGTCGGTGAGCAAGCCGGCTCTTGAAGATGTCTTCATTCGCCGCACCGGACACAGGTTCTGGAGCGAAGATAAAAACGATAACCAAGAGAACGCGGAGTCTAATTCCGAAACTCACAGGAGGTAATGTGCTTTCCATGATGCTTGCTCTTTCTCTTGTGCTTGGCATTCTCCCCTTGCTGGGAGTCGTGTGGACGCTGATGAACGGGATGATTACTACCGTTGATGGCCTCTTCATGAGCCTCATTCTGCTCACACTTTCGGCAGTATTTATGCTCAACGCGTACTGGGAAATGCGCGACTCGGGCATGATCGGTAAGCAGAAAGCAGTTGTGCCCGCGCCTAAACCTCCCGCAACGAAAGCGGGCTAAATACTTCATGGCTACCCAAACCGCCGCACTATCCCGACCGACTGCCCCCGCTTCCGCGGGCTTGTTGCTGCCCGCATTCACGCTGTGGTGGCGCGAGATCGTCCGCTTCTACCGGCAGAAGTCGCGCGTGGTCGGTGTGCTCGCCTCTCCGCTGGTGTTCTGGATCGTACTTGGCTCGGGCTTTGGCACTTCCTTACGCACTGCCGGTGGGGCGAATCAACAGCACTACTTGGATTATTTGTATCCCGGCACGTTGATCCTGATTGTCCTGTTCACTTCGATCTTCGCCATGATGTCACTCATCGAAGATCGGAAAGAAGGCTTCCTGCTGTCCGTGATGGTCGCCCCGGTTCCGCGCTCGGCGATCGTGCTGGGCAAAGTTCTCGGCGGAACCACGCTCGCCGCAATGCAAGGAATGATCTTCCTCGTCTTCGCGCCCTTCGCCGGCGTTCATCTCAACCTCCTGCAAGTGTTGTTGGTTGTCGTAGTGGTGTTCCTGGTTTCGTTCGCGCTGACGGCGCTGGGCTTCGCCATCGCTTGGCCCATGGATTCCACCTCGGCATTCCACGGCATCATCAATCTGTTCCTGATTCCGCTCTGGCTCCTGTCAGGCGCTCTGTTCCGGCCCTCCGGCGCTTCCGGATGGATTCGCGCCCTGATGTACATGAATCCACTAACCTACGGCGTCGAGGCCTTGCGCGACCTGCTCTATCCCGGAATGGACTCGCCATTTACTCTGCCCGAGGCGATGGCAACCCTGCTTTTGTTTTCCCTGGCCATGTTCGGATTCGCGTTCCTGATGGCAAACCGCCGCACCACGAGGCCAGCCGCGTGATCACCGAACAATACCCGCATAGCTGAATGGACTGCGGAGGCATAAAAAGAATAAAAGTAAGATTTATCATGTGACCCTCTGTGTCCTCTGTGTTTAAGCTTTTTCTCTATGTCGATCCTAAGACTGAAAATTGACGTAGCCGGAACCGTAGGCGACGAAGCCTGGCGTGAGATCAAGCAGTTCGATCAAATCCAAAGCGCCAACTTCGGACCCCGCTTCGGCAGCAGCGCAAACTGCAAACACGCTCCCAATGCCCCTCACGCCAAAGGCGAATGGATCGGCGCCGAAATCCGCATCCAGACCCCGCTCCTGGCCCAGTACGCCGTTTCCCATTATCTGGAACAAGAGCGCGTCCTCGACGCCGATGTCGTAGACTAGTCCCGGAGAACTACGTCTTGATTTTCTCTGTGTCTCTGTGACTCTGTGGTGAAATGTTTTCGATATGTCTGCCAATCCAGTTTCCGTCACGTCCAGTACCGGGCCTCGTCCGGCCAAGCCCGGCATGTCGCGCTCCCAAAAACTTCTCTTCTTCCTAACCGCCTGGCTGATCTGCCTGATGCCATTTCTTTTCTGGTGGAACACCTGGTTTGGCCGCAAACTTTCTGACCAGCAGTTGACCGAATATCTGCACGACACGAAAAAGCCGCGTCACATTCAGCAGGCGCTGGTGCAGGTGGGTGAGCGCATCACGCGGCACGACGCCACCTCGAAACAGTGGTATCCGCAACTCGTGCAACTCGCGGCCGATCCCGTCGAAGAAGTCCGCAACACCGACGCCTGGGTGATGGGCCAAGACCCCTCCGGCGCAGCATTCCACGAGACCCTTCTGAAGATGCTCGCCGACCCATCGCAGATGGTTCGCGGCAACGCCGCCTTGTCGCTGGTTCGCTTCGGAGATGCTTCAGGTCGTCCGCAGATTCTCACACTGCTCCAGCCCGCGCACATCGCTTCTCCGGAATCCGGCCGCATCATTGACTCAGACCGTCCCGGCACCGCCATCCACCAGGGAGGATTAATTGCGAAGCTGCAATACGTACACGAACAGACCGCAGAGATTCGCTCCCCCATTCCCGGCCGCATTCGTTCCGTAGCGGGTACCGGAGCAAACATCGCCGCAGGCGCGGAAGTAGCAGTCATTGATCCGGCCAACGAGCAAGTGTGGGAAGCCCTGCGCGCCCTCTATCTCATCGGCCAGAGCGACGACCTTGCCGCAATCCGCCCCTACGAGCGCGACGTACCGGACGTTTCAAATGACATCCGCCGCCAAGCGCAGGAGACTGAACAAGCAATAAGAAAACGATCCGGATCCTGACGCCTCACCCTGTGCCCCTCTGCGACCCTGTGTTTAAGCCTTGCCCCGCCTCCATTACTACTCTCTCCACGTCCTTCCATGCCCCCGACCGCGGATCGACCACATCAAAATGTCCCGCCCCCGCGATCTCCGCTAACCGCACACCTTCTTTCACCTTCTGCTTCGCACTTACGTAGTCTCTGCTGAACGCCGGCGGCACCACGTCGTCCGCGGCTCCGTGCACCAGCCACTGCCGCGCTACAATCTTCAACTTCATCGGATCGGCTTCCCGGTAATGATCCCCAACCTCCGCCGGCGTCCCGCCCAGAAACTCAACCACCGCGTCGTTGCTCAAGTGCAACATATAGGCCCGCTGCAAATCCACCACCCCCGCCAGCGAAATCACAGCCTTCACCGCCGATTCATGGACCGCCAAACATAGCGCCAACTGTCCGCCCGCCGAGTGTCCCATCACAATGACCCGGCCCGCGTCGAACTGGTACTGTCGCGCACTCTGCAACAAATACTGGTATGCCGACCGGATATCCGCAAATGTCCCTGGCCACCCTCCGCCCGCATTCCCCACGCGGCGGTATTCCAGATTCGCCGTCGCGACTCCCTTCGCCGTCAATGCCGCGCACATGTGCCCCGCGTGCCCAAGATCGTATTTCGCCCGCCAGAATCCCCCATGAATATTGATTGCCAGCGCGTGTGGCCCTTTACCCTTTGGCACTCGCAAGTCCAGAAACTGATTCGCATCGCTGCCGTACGATACCCGCGCGTCCGCCTTGGGCGGGGTCAAGCTCAGAATGTCATCCGTTGTTTTCACATGCCCCCCTGCCAGCCACTGCAATCGAAGATTATACGATTATGCTAGTTGCCAGGAGCCCACAATCCTGCCCTACCCTGCGATTCCCCCGTGCCCCGTGTGTTTAAGGCTTTACTCGCAAACTTTTTTCCGGCTCGTCACAATTTATTTCTCTCCTCGCCAAAACTCCGCTATTCTCTACGCGGGATGACTACGCTGCCCCTTTCCGAGCTTCTCGGTGCCACCGTCTATGACCCAGCGGGCGCGGCTCGCGGACGCGTGCGCGAGGTCACTCTCGCACCTCAGGAAGACCGCGACCGCATCGCCTCGTTCATCGTCAAAACGAAATCCGGCAACCGCGTGCTTCCCTTCTCGTCTGTCTCCGCTATTGACGCCAGTGTTCACGCTCTGACCAATCCCCCGGACTGGCCTCTCGCCAACGGTGCCGAAGGCCTGTTCCTGTTGGAACGGGATCTTCTCGATCAGCAGGTCATCGACGTTCATGGACGCAAAGTCGTCCGCGTCAACGACGTCGACCTGCAAGTCGAAGCCGTGACGGAAGCCGGAAGCTCTCACGCCATACTGCGTATCCAGTCTGTGGATATCGGCGTCCGTGGGGCTATCCGTCGGCTACTTCGCGGGCTCGCGCCCCGCGCCGCTCTCCATGTGTTGCTGGAGAAGATCCCACCTCGCACCATTCCCTGGAGTTTTGTCGACCTCATCGAAACTGATCCCGCACGCCGCATCAAACTCAAGATTTCTCACGAAGGCCTGGCCACGCTGCATCCCGCCGACATTGCCGATATCGTCGAAGACCTTGCTCCCAACGAGCGTGAGGCTGTCTTCCGCACCCTGGATGAAGATGTTGCAGCCGAGACTCTCGAAGAGGTCGAACCCCGGGTTCAGCGCGCGATTGTCGAATCTCTCGACTCCGAACGCGCCGCCGACATCGTCGAGGAGATGGATCCCGACGCCGCCGCCGACCTTCTCGCCGATCTCTCGGAGGATCGTACTGAACAAATCCTGGTTGAGATGAAGCCTGAGGCCAGCCAGGAAGTTGTCGAACTCCTCGAACATCGCGAAGAAACCGCCGCGGGCCGCATGACCACGGAGTTCCTGGCCGTCCCTCTCTCCGCAACTGTGGAGAACGCCATCAGCGTCATGCGCGAGTTTGAAGGCGGCGTTGAATCGGTCAGCACCATCTATCTCGTTGATTCCTACGGCAGACTCGTCGGCGCCGTTCCCCTTGCCAAACTCGTACTTGCCGAATCAAGCACGCCTTTGATGTCGCTCACCCAGGAGCCTCTTGTCTTTACTCACACCACCACCAATGAAAACCAGGTCGCCGAACTCTTCGACAAATACAATCTCATCACCCTCCCCGTGGTCGACAAAGACAACAAACTCATCGGGGTCATCACTTCCGACGACGTAATCAGCATGCTCCGCTCCAAGCTCTAAGATCTTGATTGTCATCAGATCTTGATTGTCATCCCGAGCGAAGCGAGGGACCTTGGTTCTGGCAGGCACGATGCACTTGCCACTGTCCTGCCCGCCAACTCGGTATAATCATCCGTTCTCAGGAGACACTCCTTTGCCCTTCGACGACCTCCGCCAGTGGATCGCCGCCCTCGACCGCGCCGGCGAACTCAAGCGCATCCAAACCGAAGTCGACCCAATCCTGGAAATCGCCGAGATCACGGATCGCGTCAGTAAATCGAAACTTGGAAAACCCGGCGGTCCCGCCATCCTCTTCCAAAACATCAAAGGCCACCCTGGCTCTCAAGTCTTGATCAACCAGTTCGGCTCTGAAGCCCGTATGAAACTCGCCCTGGGCGTAAACTCCTTTGACGAATTCGCCGACCGTATCCGCGTTTTCATGGACCTCAAATCCCCCCAAGGCTTCCTCGACAAACTGAAAATGCTGCCGCTCCTCACCGAAGTCGGAAAGTTTTTCCCAAAAACCGTCCCCACCGGCCCCTGCAAAGAAGTCATCAAACGCGACAATTTCTCTCTGCTTGATTTCCCCGTCCTGCAATGCTGGCCCAAGGACGCCGGACGCTTCATCACCCTCCCCTGCGTCACCACCCGCGATCCAAAATCAGGCAAGCGCAACTTGGGCATGTACCGCCTCCAGGTCTACGACGCAAAAACCACCGGTGCCCACTGGCAACGGCAAAAAGTCGCAGCCGAACACTACCGTCAAGCTTTACGCAATGCGGCAGCCAGCACAGGAGATGCGTCCGCAACAGGCCATGTGGGGACGGCCGCCCTCGCCCGTCCAGCGGGCGCGAATTCTGCGCGCGCAGCCGTCAACATCATGGCGCAAACCTCCGGAGGGTCAAATCTCGCCACCACCGCTCACCCGACAGGCAAACTAGAGGTCGCCGTCGCCATCGGCACCGACCCCGCCGTCACCTTCTCCGCCATCGTCCCCGCCCCCCCCGACGTCGAAGAATATCTAATTGCCGGCTTCCTTCGCGCCGCCCCCGTCGAGCTCGTCAAGTGCGAAACTGTGGACCTCGAAGTTCCCGCCACCAGCGAAATCGTTCTCGAAGGCTACGTCAATCTCGACGAACTCCGCACCGAAGGCCCCTTTGGCGACCACACCGGCTTTTACTCTCTCGAAGATCTCTACCCGGTCTTTCACGTCACCTGCATCACGCACCGCAAAGATCCGATCTACGCCACCACCATCGTCGGCAAGCCTCCAATGGAAGACGCCTACATGGGCAAAGCTGTCGAGCGCGTATTCCTCTCGCTGATGCGCTTTACCATTCCTGAATTGATCGACATCAATCTTCCCATCGAAGGCGTATTCCATAACTTGATGATCGTATCAATCCGCAAGTCCTATCCCGGCCAGGCCCGCAAAGTGATGAACGCCATCTGGTCGCTCGGTCAGGCCATGTTCACCAAGGTCATCATCGTGGTCGACGAAGACGTGGACGTGCAGAACATCCCCGACGTCACTCTCAAAGTTCTGAACCACATCGACCCCGAGCGCGACATCCAATTCACCCTCGGCCCCGTCGACTCTCTCGACCACGCCTCCCGCCTCGCCAACTACGGCTCCAAGATGGGCATCGACGCCACCCGCAAATGGCCCACCGAAGGCTTCACCCGCCCCTGGCCCGATGAAATTGTCATGGACGCAAAAACGAAGGCGCTGGTGGACAGCAAGTGGAAAGCATTAGCCAAAGAATTAGGGCTGGAATAGCTCGTGTGGGCCGGACACTCTTGTCCGTCGCTTTTGACCTTGATTTTGACAGCCACTGGGGCTGGCCCAGCCTTTCTCGCCAACCTTCCTGCGGGTTCCCCGTCCTTGTCCCTGCATCTCTTGCAGGGACAGAGCCTGCTCTGAGCGAAGCCGAAGGGGCGGGGATTTTGACCACTCATGCTCTCCTACAACTCACATGGAAATCAAAGCCCCCTCTCCGCAAAAAGCGCGGAGACAAGGACGGGCACCCATCTTCACCTACTCTTCGTTGTACAATTTGAAGCCGTATCGCCCCGGGAAAACGTGGCCCAGATAGAGCACGCGAACTTACTCTTAGCATCCCCATGCGCACAAACATTCTTGCCGCATTTTTTGAGTTCTCCCGCACCGCGGTTTCGATGTGCAGCGCCGGCACCCTGCTCTTCCTGATTGCCCTGTGGGCTGCCAAGACCGATATCGCGCGAGCCCGCGGCCTTGACAAGCTCGTAACCGCGAGCAATTTGTGTTTCGCCATCCCCTTGGCGGTCTTCGGCGCCCTGCATCTCTCGGCTGCAGAATTCATCATGCCCCTGGTGCCCTCGTACATGCCCTGGCGTCTGTTCTGGGCTTATTTCGTGGGCTTTGCGTTGCTGGCCTCGTCCTTGAGCATTGCCACAAAACTTCAGGTGCGCTGGTCCGGCCTGCTGTTCGGGATCATGATGTTTCTTTTTGTGGCGATGTTGCACGTCCCACGAGCTCTCGCGAACCCCAGAGACAGGATTGCATGGGTGATTGTCATCCGCGAAATGTCATTCGCTGGCGGAGGCTGGATTCTTGCGGGAAACGCGATGCGCGGGCAAAGCAAAAGCAGGTTCGCGATTGTGGAACGAGTGTTTATGGAGATCGCCCCATTTCTTATAACCGTGGGCCGGGTGCTGATCGCGATCGCCGCAATCTTTTATGGCGTTGAGCATTTTCTGCACCCAGCGAATGTTCCCGGAGTCCCGCTCGAAAAACTGACGCCTGTGTGGATTCCAGGGCGCATCCTCATCGACTATCTGACAGGCGCAATTCTTGTGATTGCTGGGACATGCATTTTGCTGGATAGGAAGACGCGGACGGCGGCAACTTATCTTGGCACATGGATTGTGCTGCTGGTCTTGTTCATCTATGGGCCGATTCTGATCGTAGCGCTCGCGGACCCGAGCACTGCTGTCAAGGTTGAGGGGATCAACTACTTCGCGGATACGCTGCTATTTTCCGGAGCGATTCTCGCGCTCGCCAGCGCGACGCCACGCACGGACTAAAGTACTCCACGGCCTGGACGACGCTAAGCTGCTAGGAACTCTCTTGCAGGACGATGTAGAGAACCGTCTGAGCCAGTGGCCTTAACCATAACGGCGGGTGGGCCCGTTCTTGCGCAAGGGTGGGTTTCCAGAACGGTGCCGGGTGCCCCCAGGTCTCGTTACTTTTGAACTTTTGCGAGACCT
>JAUTWY010000052.1 GCA_030838305.1 Acidobacteriaceae bacterium | reverse complement strand
GCGATCGGAGGGTTGTCGGGATCAAATTTCACATAACCGGGAACAAAGAGGTCGAGGAAGCCGTCGTGGTCGTAATCGCCCCAGGTCGCGCCCGTCGACCAGCCTCCCAGCGTGACGGCGGCCTTTTCCGCAACGTCGGTAAAAGTGCCGTCGCGATTATTGTGGTAGAGGCGGTTCTTGCCAAAATTGGAAACGTAAATATCCGGCCAGCCATCGTTATCGTAGTCGCCCACCACCACTCCAAAACCCCAACGCTCATTGGCAACACCGGCTTTGTCAGTCACGTCCGTGAACGTGCCATCATGATTGTTGTGGAACAGCATGGCCCGCGGCGGCGCTTCCTTGCCCTTCAGCGAGGGAAAGGTTGATCCGTTCAGCAGATAGATGTCGAGCCATCCGTCATTGTCGTAGTCGAGGAGCGCCACACCGGATCCCGGCGTCTCAAGAATCGTACTTTTCTCGGGCGTGCCCGACTGGTGGCGAAACTTGTCGAGCCCGGCGGCATGAGTCACGTCGGAGAAGACTACCGCCGCGCCATCCACAAAGCCGCCCGCTGTGATCGGACGGGACAGAGCATCCTTGATGGGGGCGTGCGCCACACCGGTGCTCATGCCGTTCTGCTGGCTGTGAGTGTCCGCTTCGGGAACGTTCTGCGCAACTCCGCCCGAAAGCAACAGCGTCAAACAGATGGATCGAATCGCGGCCAGCCGGGCAATCCGCAGGAAATGGGAAAAAAATTGGCTGGAAACCATGGTTGGCTCAAGCACCGAACGCGCCGCACGACATGCGAAATCTTCTCACACAGGCAGTTCCAGAATCCAATCAGTCTTGTAGTTTATGCATGAGGTTATCTGACGATCGGTTGGGAAATTCTTGGTGCGGAAGGGGGGATTTGAACCCCCACGCCTTTCGGCGCCACCCCCTCAAGATGGTGTGTCTGCCAGTTCCACCACTTCCGCACGCGCAGAAAATTATAGCAGAAGGAACATGCCTCACCGCTCCGGGTAGGCCGTCTGCATTGCTCGAAGAGAAACAAAACAAGATAAGCAGAGAAACAGACAAGATAAAGGGACACGAAGAAATCTTGGGCTAGACCCAATACGACTTCGTGTCCCGCTAGCGAGCTTCGCGCGATAGGAATGCGCGGTGGTTCTAGTCGCCCGAGGGCTGCAGCATTTCCTCCTGAGGCATATCCGGAAACGGCTGCACTGGCGTGATGACCCGCGCTTTGGCTTGCACCGTCGCGGGTGTAATGCCGCCCACGGAAAACTGTTCCGCTTCAGTGGATCCGGCCAATGCCATCGTCGACGCTAGTCCCCCGCTGATCACCTGTTGTACCTGGTCGAAGTATCCCGTGCCGACGAAGCGCTGGTGCTTCGCAGCCTCGTATCCGTGCTCGCGTTCGCTGGTGAATTCTTTCTCCTGCAGTGCCGAGTAAGCCGCCATACCGGTTTCCTTATACTGCCGTGCCAGTTCGAACATGCTCAAGTTCAGGGCGTGGAACCCTGCAAGAGTTACGAACTGAAACTTGTAGCCCATGCCCGCTAATTCTGTCTGGAAGCGCGCGATCGTTTTTTCATCGAGCTTCTTCCGCCAATTGAAACTGGGCGAACAGTTGTAAGCCAGCATCTTCTCCGGATACTTGGCGTGAATCGCATCAGCGAAGCGCCGAGCCTCTTCCAGATTTGGTTCGGAAGTTTCGCACCAAAGCAGATCCGCATAAGGCGCGTAGGCCAGGCCGCGCGCGATAGCGGAGTCGATGCCGCCACGAATGCGGAAGAACCCCTCCGGGGTGCGCTCGCCAGTGCAGAATTCCCGGTCTCGCGCATCGATGTCGCTGGTCAGCAGATGCGCGCTGTTGGCGTCAGTCCGCGCCATTACCAGGGTTGGAACGCCCATCACATCGGCTGCCAGTCGCGCCGCCACGAGTTTCTGCACCGCTTCGGAGGTCGAGACCAGCACCTTGCCACCCAAATGGCCGCACTTTTTTGCCGATGAAAGCTGATCTTCGAAATGTACACAAGCTGCCCCCGCTTCGATCATTCCCTTCATCAGTTCGAAAGCATTGAGAGTGCCCCCGAATCCAGCTTCGGCGTCGGCCACCAGCGGCGCGAACCAGGTTTGTCCGGGCGCAACCTTTCCCTCCGCATGATGAACCTGATCGGCCCGTTGCAGCGCGCTATTGATGCGGCGGCAAACGTTCGGGACGCTGTCCGCCGGATACAAGCTTTGGTCGGGATACATCTGTCCCGCATTGTTGGCGTCCGCCGCCACCTGCCAGCCGCTCACATAGATCGCCTTCAACCCAGCCTGCACTTGCTGTACCGCTTGATTGCCCGTCATTGCCCCGAGTGAATTCACGTAAGGCTCGGTCTGCAGCAGATCCCACAGCCGCTCTGCCCCCAGGCGAGCCAGCGTGTGCTCAATGTGAATCGAGCCGCGCAGCCGCAACACATCTTCCGCCGTATAAGGACGCTCGATTCCTCTCCAGCGAGGATTGCTTTTCCAGTCGAAGGTCAGGCAATCCTGGGCCGGCGCGTGCTCTGCGGTCTTTGCCTCCGCGTTCATGAGCGGAGACTGTGAGTGAGAAATCGGGCGGCTTCCGTTGGTTTTGGCGGACATTATGCTCTCCCTAAGCTGCATTTATATGTTCAATATAGTGAACAGCAATTCACCATACTGGCGAAGCTTAGGCTGGTGCTTACTGGCGGTCAAGGCCGATGTTCAGTATAATGAACATACATTCATTTTATTGCACGCCTACAGGGTGCTCCCATGCCGAGTGCTACGACGAATACCGATTCTCCATCCGCTGCTGTAGAACGCGCGCTGGCTATGCTGGAGGCCGTTGCTCAGGAATCCGAGGGCTTGAGCAACGCCGAAATCAGCCGCAAGTTGGAGATTCCAAAGAGTTCGGCTAGCTACATCCTGCGCACGCTCGAAACCCAGGGCTATTTGACGCGAGACGCGGAATCGGGAAAATACCGCGTGGGGTTGAAGATCCTAAGCTTGAGCCGGGGGGCTCTGGGCGGACGGGATGTGCGCGGAGTTGCGCTCCCCATCATGCGGCACCTGACCCACCAGACCGGCCTTACCTGCCACTTGGCCGTCTTGGACGGACCGGACGCCGTCTACATCGAGAAGGTTGAGCCTGAGGGTTTTATTCGCATGGACACCTGGGTGGGACGGCGCATGCGGGTACATGCCACCAGTGTTGGCAAGGCGATCGTCGCACATATTCCGCAAGAGCAACTGGAAGAAATCCTGCGCAGGAGCGGCATGGAAAAACGTACGCCGAAGACCATCACCACCCTGCCACGCCTGTTGAAAGAGCTGGAGAAAGTGCGCGCTCAGGGTTACGCTGTCGACGACGAAGAGAACAATTTAGGGGCGCGTTGCGTGGCCGCTCCGGTTTTCGGCGATCGGGGATCGATCGAAGCCGGCCTGGGATTGAGCGGCACCACGCAACAAGTCAGTCCGCAGACTATGCCGCGTATTCTCGACGCACTCAAAGACTCGGCCCGGCACATTTCCATGGGCATGGGCTTCCGCGCCCCGCATCGCCGGGCTAGTGGCACATAGCACTCACGCGGTTTCGCTTTGCGGCTCCGTCAATGCTGGCTTTAGCGCAATGGAGGCTGCGGCAGGGCTATCATTGTGACCCCATGCTTCTGGTCGTGAACCAGAGTCGAAACCCGCGCGCATTCGTCACACAGCCAGTACCGTTCCACGCGGCGAGTCCGCCGCCGCGCATAAGAAACAGGTGGAGTTGCCAGCTCTTCCGACGTAGCCACATATTTTGTTTCGACCATGAAAAGCTTACCTTGCCCTAGTTGAAGAGATGGTCTTGAGCATTCTGAATTTTCGCAATGGCTGAGCATTCACCTCTCCCAACTTTTGTTGACCACTTGCAGCCCTCAGTGTTCGTCTGAGATTCGCAAGCGCGGCCAGATCAACGGCGATGCATGTGAATGGCCAGATCAAGCGTTCGATTCTTGACCGAATTCCCCAGTTCGAAGTCCGTTGTCAGGCCTTCGCCGTGCCGATTCCCCGGCACGCTGACGACCGCCCGGCATCCCTGCCTTGCCCTGCATCTCGTCCGTCGTTACCATCTCAATAGATGACCAAGCATGTCCTGTTATGTCCACCGGCCTATTTTGACGTTACCGACGCGAAAAATCCCTACATGGGAGGGAAGTTCCCGGTCGATCGCGAGAAGGCGCAGCGGCAATGGCAGGCTCTGCGCACAGCCCTCGAGCAAGCCGGATGTCAGGTCGAAACCATCGCTCCGGTTCCCGGCCTCGAAGACATGGTCTTCGCAGCTAACCAGGTTTTTGTGGGTTTCCGCGAAGGATTCGGCAAGTTCATCGTGCCCAGCCGAATGCTGCATGATTCGCGCCAGCGCGAGGTCCCGTTTTACGTGGATTGGTACCGCCAGCGTGGTTTCAAGATCATCGAAGTCGATCTCGGTGTCGACCACCTAGAGGGCCATGGCGACCTGCTTTGGCACCCGGATTGGTCCCGCATTTACGCCGGGTATGGCTTTCGTTCGACCCAGTCTGGGGTTGAGAAATTTGCTGACGCCATGTCTAGATTGGGAATTCAGGTCGTGCCCCTGCAACTGGTCGACCCCTACTGCTATCACCTAGACACTTGCTTCTGCCCGCTCAACAACGAAGCTGTGCTCATTTATCCCGGCGCCTACGCCCCCGAATCTCTAGCCACGTTGCGCGGCTTCTGGAAACGCGTTCACGAGCTCACGGCCAGCGAAGCCCATAAATTCATGGGCAATGGCATCGTCGCCAATGGACGCTACCTCATCCCCTACCTCACGCCTCATCTTGAAACTATTCTCACGCAGGAAAGCTTGGCGCCCGTAATCATCGATACGTCGGAGTTCGAAAAATCTGGCGGCAGCTTGTTCTGCATGAAAACCTTTCTGCCGTAGCTCTTGTCGGATCTGGTTTTCCTCCGCCGGGCCGCAAAAAAGCAGGTGGCTTATGAATGGGGCCTCGCGGAGTCTTCGGCGACTGCGCCGAGCGGAGCCCTCTTTGCCTGCTCCGCCTGTTCAGAGCTTATGCAACCCCGGCTTGCCATTGCGTCTATTACTTCGTTTCGCCGAACGAGCGCTCTGTCGGGATTCAGTTGGGGCGAAAACCAGCGCGGGCTCTTGATAAGACCTACAAGCAGCGCAGCCTCTGGTGTCGACAGACCGTTGGCAGATTTGGCTAAATAGTGTTCGGAAGCACCTTCGATCCCGTAAATACCGGGACCGAAATATGCCCGATTCAAATAAATATCCAGCAATTGATTCGTTGTGAAGTGACGCTCCAATTGGACCGAAGTTCTGAGCTCGGAAATCTCCCGTCTTAGCATGCCGCCATGGTGGTTACAAAACAATTGACGCGACACGTGCAAAGAATACGCTCCGTAGCGCTTACCTTCTCCGGGCTCGCCAACCAAATCGTGGTACAGACGGGTTATCGCATTCCTCGGGTCGACATCCCCCTCTGCGGCGAGCAGGGCATTGCGCAAGTCCCTCAGTTGGCTTGTCGGAACAGCGATGATTTTTGTTCTTTCGTCGCAAATATATGCGTCTGGAATCATCGTTGGAGCTTGCGGGGCAAAGGGACTCATTGCTTGGATGTTCGGAAGATCGGAGGCGTAGAAGAACAGCCAGTACGTCATGACAGCAAACAACAGGAGGGCGACAGAGGCAAAGGCGAGAAGAACTTTGACGCCGATTCGCGCGATACGTGCGACCACAGCAGTTGCATAGTTTCTTAGCGCACCAGCGCTCCGCTGACCGCCACCGCGATTCCCAGCACGCTGAACACGATCCCCAGATACCAAAATATTCGACGCCCCGAAAGCATCGTGATCGAAGTTATCACCAGCCCAATCTCGAGAAACACCTCAGCCAAGTCATAGCGGTTGGCGCGCTTGGTCTCTGTCGCAACCTCACTCTCTAATCTGCGTGCCTCGTTCTGAATCTCTTCCTTATCGTGTTTATAGCGCTCCGCCTCCTGAGCATACTTCTCGTGAAACTTTGAGATCCCCGCAGCGTCATTGCTGTTCATGACCGCAGACAGTTCGCTGAACAGATCGTCCTCATGCGCGCGAATATTCTTCGCCTGATAGTACGACCATTGATCGGATGCCTTCGCCTGCAGCACAACTTCTTCCGTATGCGCCCGGTGTCCGAGCAGAGATACCACCGCCACCAGCACGGCCAGCACCGCCATCGTCAGCGAGACTGGCGCCAGACTGGGGTTGTTGTGCCCATGTTCGGCATGCTCCTGCAACTCTTGAAGCTCGTCGGCGCTCATTGATATTCATCCTCCCAATCCTTCGTCAAACTGCCGGCTGCAGTTCTCGATAGTACGGATTCGTGGCTCTTTGAGCAAACGCTCATAAAATGGGAACATCCCACTACGCACTGCCTCTACTCTCCCATCACCTTCACGATCACCCTTTTATCGCGCTGCCCATCGAATTCGGCATAGAAGATGCGCTGCCACGTTCCCAGATCAAGCTTGCCAGCGGTGATGGGCACGATCACCTCGTGATGAATCAGCAGCGCCTTCAGATGGGAGTCGCCATTATCCTCCCCAGTTTCGTGATGCTTATAGTTCTTGCGGAAGGGAGCCAGGTGCTCCAGCCATTGATCAATGTCCTCAATCAGCCCGCTTTCATTATCGTTCACATATACGCCCGCCGTGATGTGCATCGCTGAGACCAGCACCATACCTTCCTTAACGCCACTCTTGCGCACAATCTCCTCCACCTGAGGCGTCAGGTGCACGTAAGCGCGATGCGTCTTGGTATGCAACTTCAAATACTCGGTAAGAACCCTCATTTCACACCTCTCAGTTAGGAAAACATCTCGAAGATTCTAACTGAGGGCCTATGCACCTTTGGACGATTACCTCCGTTACCCATTTCGCGCGGAGATCGCAGTGAAATCAGCCTTCTTGCTCCATACTCGATGTGTCGAGGAGGCTTTAGTGTTGCTCAGGCTT
>JAUTWY010000033.1 GCA_030838305.1 Acidobacteriaceae bacterium | reverse complement strand
TTGATCGGCATGGGGTCCCGACGCCGATCGGCGAGCCAAGCTATTGATCTACCAAGCGATGGAGGGGTCAGACTTGAACGCTTATTTACATCCGAAGCAAGACCCAGAACATCAGTCCAGCATTGGCGCCTTGGAAACAGCCTGAGTCACGTCAGCGAAGCCGCCAACACTTCGGTTCAAATAATTCGCGGACCTTGATTTAAGGCCGTGTGGTTATATGTTTTGTGGATGCACCTCTCCCTCGTACAGGAACAAGCAATCGCTGCCCGCATGGCGCTCATCGTGGGCGCCAAGGAGTTTGACCGACTGTTTCCCGGTGTGCAGTTTTCAGAGGTGGACGGCGATATTCTGTTTTGCTTTGCGATGAATGAGGAGTTGGCGGCCGAGATGGAGGACAAGTACGCCCTTCACATCTCGATTGTTGCCAGTGATATTTTAAGAACTGACATCGGCATCGTCATGGTATTGCCGCGCGTCCTGCAATAAGGCTTCACGCAAGTCCACCCGTTTCGTTCGACTTGCGGCAGGCACAGTCGAGCTCATCGTCATCCCGGAAGGCCTGCTTTGCGGAGACCCTTGGCGAACGCGGCGAAGTCCTCCGCTCGGCGAAATGGTGCCAAATCTCTCAGATTGGAGGCGTGCAAATCGGGATCACATGCGAGTGCCCGCGCCATGTCTGCCTGTGCTGGCTCAAGCCGCCCGGCGAGCGCATTGCTAGCTGCGGATATGCATATTGCTAACAGGAAAGTCGGATTGTCGCGCATTGCCTTTTCGGCCCATGATGACGCCATGTCATAGCGGCTCGCGAGAAAATGAGCATAAGCCGTGGCTCCGTGCATGCCGAACGTGTTCGGATCGAGCGGGCTCAGGCGCATGGCATGCGCAACATGATCCAGGGCGAGGTCCGGCTCACCTCTCCAAATTCTCAACCAACTACTAAACATCCATGCTTGCGCCAAGTTGGGATTAATCGCGAGTCCGCGATCCATATAATCCGCAGCGTCGTCGAACTTGTGGGCTACAAAAGCGAGTGCATATCCCCCCATACACAGCGCCACTGGATCATCCCCACCAAGATGCACTGCTTTCCGGGCCAGCCGCGTAGCTTCCGCCCTCTCCTTCACTCCTTCGATCATCCACCCATGGGCCTTGCGGCGCACGTAGCACCACGCAGCCATTCCATAAGCGGGTGCCAAACTAGGGTCGAGTTCGATGGCCTTGCAAAAAAGCTGGAGCGCCTCCTTGTTCGCGTCCTTGGTCCACCGACGAGCCTTCGCCAGCCCGCGCAGGTAATAGTCGTATGCATCTAGATTTTCGGTCGGTTTGCGCCCAGCCCGTGTGATTTCCGCATGCTGCAGCTTCGGGGCTATTGCACCCACCACGCTGGAAGTCACATGGTCCTGTAGATCGAACATATCTGCGAGTGCACCATCAAAACGATCCGCCCAGAGATGTGCTCCGGTTTCAGCATCGATAAGCTGACCCGCGATACGAATGCGATTTCCGGCCCTGCGCACGCTGCCCTCGAGTACGTAGCGCACACCAAGCTCGCGGCCGACCTGCTTCACGTCCACAGCCCGGCCCTTATAGGTGAAACTCGAATTACGTGCGATGACAAACAGCCAACGAAAGCGCGACAGGGCCATCGTGATGTCCTCCACGATGCCATCGGCGAAATACTCCTGCTCCGGGTCGGCACTGAGGTTCTGAAAGGGTAGCACGGCAATCGAGGGTTTGCCGGGGAGCGCCAAAGCGGGCTTTTGTCTCACTGTCGCAACACGATCCACCACTCTGAAGACGCGGACGGGTCGCGCAATATTCTTGAGGTTCTGCTCGCCGGCATCATCAAACACGATATCGAGTTTATCGCGGACTTGTCGGTGGGCATCATCCGAAATGCAAATGCCGCCAGGCTCCGCAATGGCCTCGAGGCGTGCGGCTACGTTAACCCCTTCGCCGAATATGTCTCCACTATCTTCTATTACATCACCAATATTGATGCCTATGCGGAACTCAATGCGATCGTTCGGCGGCACGTCAGCGTTGCGGTCCGCCATACCGCGCTGTATATCGACCGCGCAGCGTAATGCATCCACAACGCTGTTAAATTCGACTAGAAACCCATCGCCAGTATTCTTGACGATGTGTCCGCGATGAGTGGCAATTTCCGGATCAATCAAGATCCGCAAATGTTCCTTCAGTCGGACGTGCGTGCCTTCCTCGTCTATGCCGGTCAAGCGGCTATAACCAGCAACATCGGCTGCGAAAATGGCCGTGAGCCGTCGCACTAATTGTTCGCCGGTCAAAAATATCCTCCCGCTTATGCGTGGAGCGCTTACGCCGGCCGGTCCAAAATCGCAGCCCTGTGTCGAGCGGCTCCGGTACTCATATGAAAATGGTAGCCCCATTTGACGTCAAATACTACCGGACCTCAATGCGTGGTCCTTCCCCCAACAAAGAAACCGCTGCATTAGTGTAGCCTTCGCTTCTTGCCGCTGAATTGGTTTCGTCTGACTTAGTGCCTTCATGACCTGGCTTGTCACTCCGACAAATACAGACACTCACTAAAGGGAATACCAAAGCAGCGCGAGAGCGCGGGGGCGGCCAAAGTCGCTACCGCAATACGCTGACCCTAGCTTTGCCTAGCGGCACCTCGTCCACCACAAGCGTTGCGGGGGGGCGCCGAATGCAGCGACCACCTCGATTCGATCTTCCTTGCGCAGGCGTAGATGGTTCATTCCGTCGAAATACCGTCAGTCAAAACGGCGGAATGAAGATGCTTGGTCCTCATGGCCAAATTTGCAGCGTAAAATGTTTTGCGCCAGTAATTCGATTTCGCGATGCTGCCGCGCGGCTGCGATAGGGGCCTACCACTCCCAGGAACCGCAGTGGCGTTCTCAATCCTTCGCCAGGACATAGATTTCACGAAGCTGCTTTTGGAGCTGCTCGATGCGCCTAACGCAATCAGGGTGTTCGGTTCGGTCGCGGTGTGTCATCACGGCCGTCCAGCCCTTACTGCTCGGTACGATCGCAATAGAGGTTGATGGCGAACAGTCGTCGAACGACGATAGCTTCTCCCGAAAAATCCAGATCAGGTCCGTGCTCGAAATCTTGGTTTTTGCCAATGGGTAAGCCTCTCTCAAGATGCCGAGACCTTGAAGAGCGAATCCAGCCGACACAACGACGATTGCGCTTTAACCTAACCAATCAACCTTACGACGGCTCATAGAGCTTAGTCACGACGCCTACGCCTTTGGCCTTTGTCGCATTCATTTTAGCCTAAAGGATTCTTAGTTGCATTTGGGCGGCTCACGAGACATTTTAGCGGCCTCTTTTCATCAGGTCTTCTAGCTCCGCCCTCTTGCGTGTCATCAAGAGCTGCGCTGTCGCGCCGTCCAAACCGGATTGATTAAGCTGCCGGATGGCAGAGCCGAGATCGAGGAGCTGGCCGCGCAGGGTTTGGATTTTCCATTCCAACGGGTCATCATCCACGGCGGCTTTAGGCACCTTTCACAGACTTCTTGCCCACGGGGCGGTAATCCTCCGTCAACCTCTCGGCCACGGTAGGAAGACGGTCGCTACCGCCGGCGGCCTTCCACTCACCGATCAGCGTTGCCAATTCGGCCCGCATACCCATCAGCCGGAGAGAGGATTCCGTGCAGTCCAGGTCATGGTTGACTTGGTCCCGAATGCAGACCTCTTCGGCAAGCATCTGAGACCGTAAAGCACTCATTTTGCGACGTATTTCGTTAATTCTGTTGTCCATACTTGAATAGAACAAAACGTGATCATAGAGTCAAGTTACGGTTTCGAAAGCGAGGCGAAAGATGAAAGCAACAGCGGTAAAATACGGTGGCGTTCAGGAGCGGTTGAGCCAGCAGATGAGTCGGATTCAGGCACTGCGGTTGAAGACCTTAGCCGAAGAGGCCTATCAGGCGGCGCAGTTTCAGCCAGGCATCAGCGCGGCCGAGGCCGAGCGACGCATTACCGCGCTAAAGGCAGAAATCGAGCTGGCGAACTCCTTTTAGGCCAAGCGCGTCGGGAGACGTTGACGCTCCAGCACACCGTTCCCGATCGCCAAACGAACGTCAGCGATGAGGGCCGCAACGCGCTTAGCAGCTTGTCGTGCGTGAGAACCGTCCAGCGAGCGGCGCGACGGATAAGCAGATGGGCAGATGAAGCTTCCGCCGAAGTGGCTCCCGGCTGCTTCAAACATGGTCACATTTCCCAAGAAAGCTGCTAGGCGATAGCCCCGCTAAGTCGCGGGGACTTTTCTTTCTTACCGCCCCACCCCGGACATCCGCATCATGGGAGCTGGGGTCGGAATTGGAGCCAAAGCGGGGCTGCTCGGCAGGGGCGCTGCGGGACCAGTGTTACTCCACGTGGGTTGATTCATGTATGAGCCCACCGCTGGCGCGACATACGAGCCAACCGAGGGAGCCACGACCGAACCTATTGAGGGAGCGTACGTTGCTTGCGCCAGCGCAGCCGAACTTGTCAGCGCGAGTGCAGTTGCCAATGCGATTGTAGTGAGTTTCATGATTCTTCTCCTGCTGTTTAGATAGGAGAGAATCTCACCATT
>JAUTWY010000016.1 GCA_030838305.1 Acidobacteriaceae bacterium | reverse complement strand
TCGGAGCGCGATTATGCGCGCAAAGTGATTCTTAAGGGCCATTCGTCGAAAGAGACTCTGGTCCGGGAAATCATGACCTCGCCAGTCGTTTTCGTAACTGTGCGGCAGACGGTGGACGACTGCATGGCCATCATGACCAAGCACCACTTCCGGCATCTCCCGGTAATGGGAGAGAATGACGCGGTCATGGGCATAGTTTCACTGGGCGATCTGGTGAAATGGATTATCTCCGGTCAGGCACAACATATCGAGGAACTGGAAGGGTACATCACAGGAAGATATCCCGGTTAGCTGTTGGCGCCAGCATGCCACGGGTCGAGAGCGGTCCAAGGAGTCTCTGGTTCGCTACCTCATCTTCGCCTTCGAACGCAAGTAGTGCGATCCGTCATTCCACTTCAAAATCGGTTACGCGAGTCTTGCTCGAATTTCCGACTGAGTCGATGGCCCGCAACTGCACGCGATAAGCTCCCGGATCAAGCGAAGCCACCGGCAGTTTGAGTCCCAGAGGAATGACGGGATCACCTGCTTTTCCTTTGGGAGTGCGGCTGCTAACGCGAATTTTCTCCTGACCACTCTTAAGCTCCACGACGACAAACTCATACGCCACGTCCGGAGGATTCGAATCTTTCAAAAGTGGTTCGTAGATTTCAGCGTAAACCGCGGCAGTGTCCGTCTTTTTGAAGTGGTTGGAGGCAGACGGGGAGATCTGGATGCCCTGGACCAATAAAGGAGTGCGATCTTCCAGAAGCTGGCCGTCGAGATCCTCGGAGACATCCGAAGCCCGGCGAATATTGTTGCTGAGGGCGACGCCACTGATGCTGAACTCCTTATCGTGGTAGGGATCGATCAAGAGGGGCCCTTCGATTTTCCCGAAACTGTCGTTGCCGGAACTGAACACAACTTTGAGAGTGTATTGACCGCAGGCGATGCCAAATTGGCTTTCGTAACGAAATGGTTGCTTCTGAAATTCTTCAACTTCTTTCTTACCCTCGAAATCAAGACTTGCGGTATCGCTAAAGCGGGCCGCGATGGAGCCATCCGGCTTGTATGCGATCCCTAAAATGTTGAGGGCGCTATGTTGCTTTCCTTTCGCCTTTTCAAACTTGAACGCACTCGGCGGAATTTCCACTGCGAGGTGGATCTGGGCCGTATTAGGGGACGTATAAAAGAAAGGAGCCCGCATTGAACCGGTTACATTACCCTTCAACTCGCCGGCGGCGCGGGTTTCCAGATCTTTTTCGATAGAATTGCCAGCTAGAAAGTCAACCGGCTTGGCGTTGCAATAGCCGCTGCGAGCCCGGACATTGGTTCCACCGCGTTCTACTTTGACCTTCAAAGTGTGGCAACTCCCTTCCGACGAAACCGCCGGCTTGTACCCCAAAAGGTAATACTGGTTCAGATCGTTCGCGATCCTCTGCAGACCGCCTAATAAATCATTGGTATTCAGAATGACAAATCCACCAGTGCCTTGGGCCAGCTGATAGAGCACTTGCTGGCTGTCAGAAGCGCTGGGAGGAAACTGCGGAACAATCTGCCGGGGCTGCGAGTAGGGACTGTTCAGGCCTGCGCCAGCGAAACCGCCACCAGCCCTGCCTCCGCCGCCCGTGGTCCCGCCGCCTGTCTTACCGCCGCCACCCGTGGTTCCGCCACCGCCATGACCACCTCCGCCACCTGTGGTCCCGCCACCGCCATGACCACCTCCGGTTCCACCGCCGCCGCCGCCCCCTGTGGTCCCGCCACCGCCGTGACCGCCTCCGGTTCCACCGCCTCCACCGCCTCCGCCAGCATGCTGAAGAAGGGCAACCGGCTCAGCAAAGGGCGCCAAGCGGAAGGGCGGGTGAGAGTTGCTGCCCGAATAGTGAAATGCGGCCGGGATAAGCGATGCCGATTCAGAATGGATTTGGGGGATCCGCAAACGACTGTGAGGCGTCGCCAGCTCCGGAACTACCAATCCCCGCACATCAATCGGATAGATCGCGACATTCGCCTTGTTGCAAGTGTCAATCACCGCAGTGACTTCCGATTGAGCTTCGGAACTCAGCGGAAAACCGGAGCTTAGCATCACCAGCGTCTTGCGGCCCGGCACAGTGGACAGCCCCTTGGCCAGACTTCGCAGAGCGAGGAGCGCGCTGCGCACACCGAAATCAGCTTCCACATTCCCCAGAGAAGGCGCCGCTGGAGGAGCCGCGATTGAGGCAACCATTACCGGAGGCTCCGCGTTTGGTGAGACCGCCGATCCCTTAATGCCCTTTACCACCTGCTTCAAGCGGGCCACATCGGAAGTGAAGTTCTGCGAAATGCGCACACTGCCACCAAAATCCGCAATGGCGATTAAACGGTTCGGGCCAGCGTTTGCGTCAATAAATTTCGCGGCCGCATCCCTGGCTTTCGCTTGATCTCCGAAGTCCATGGTGGAGTTATCGAAGAACAGGACCATATAGCGGGGCTGCGCGTTCGTGGAACCCGTGCTCTCTTCAAAAGAAAAGCTGCTAAGCGGCTGCTCTTTGCCATCTTCCCAAACCTTGAAATCTTTTTGGGCAAGGTCACGTATGTAATTGCCCTTTTTGTCGGTCACGACCGTATCCACGAGCACGAGGCGCGTCTCCGAGCGAATAACGCCGATCTCGGACTCAGACGCAGCGTTTGGCTGCTGGGCGAAAACCAGGGGATTGGCTAAGCCCCCAGTCAGCCTCCAGCAGCAGGCGAAAGAGATCAGACTGATCAGAAAAACGAGCTTGCGGTTACTCATGACTCACCTCGCGTTAACGAATCTCAACCGTTCCATTCTCCGCAGACATTGACTGCCCCTCCGCGTCCCGTACCACCAGCCGAACGAGATAACTGCCAGGTTTGACATCGAAACTCGTCTTGAGGGTAATACCGGACTCCAGTTTGTGCGCCAACGTATCGTCTTTCAAATGCATGGTTACTGTCTTTTGCATTCCCTGAACGAAATTGCCGTTGCGGTTAAAGAGGGCAGAGACACAGGTCAAGACATTGTTGTTTCGGCCTTCAACTTTTCGGAAGTGCAACTGCTTAACGTCAACATGGGCGAGGACGGTGAGTTTGGCGTCCTGGTCGCTTGCTTTGAAAAATTGCGTGCGCAGCTTCACCGGAAGATTGTGTAACTCCTCCTGGGAAAACATTGCATCCTCGATTTCCTGCTTAGCCTGCTCGTCGGGACTGGCAAAATTTTTGGGGGCGTAATAACCGCGGCGGGCCTGCAATGTCAGTTTTTGGGGATTCTTCAACTTGACCTTCAAAGTATGAAAGGAGCCATCAAGTTTGAGGTTCTGCGGAGCGAAAGCCAAAACGTAGGAATATTCCGGTGCTTCGGCAACGCGCCGGAAACCTTCGTCGAAGTTGTTATTGTTGTGAAAAAAAACCCCGCCCGTGCCATCCGCGAGTACGGCAAGCAAGTCATCATTAGCGGCAGCGGCCGCTAACTCGATAAAACCCTTAGCCGGAGGCGGCGGAAGTCTTGACGAAGAACCGATGTCTCCGAACGGCAATGGAGCATACAGTCCGCGGGCATCGAGCGCATTGATGACGACCTGCGAGCGCACCGCGCGATCAATGATATCGGTATATTCATGCTCCATATTGGGAGCGATAAACCCAGGAGAAACAAGAACAACGCTTCGCTGGCCCGGCATTCGTGAGACGTTGCCGACGACATTCTTCAAGACCCCGAGTGCGATATGACTCTCGTGATCTCCAGAATTCAACGCTTGCGCGCTCGCAGCGCTTACGATGGCGGCGGGGTTGGGAGGCGGGGCGCCCGGCATCGGAGGGTAACACGATGCCGCCTCTTGGAGAGCAACAGCCAGAGCCTGAGGATCGTTCTTGTTGATGATCTGGTCCGCCTGGTAATAGCTGATATTTGGACAATCGTTTTTGAACGCGCCCGCAATAGGCTGTGGCTGAACACGCAGCAAGGTTTCACGGAGCTTGGCACGATCATCGGTGAAATCCAACAGAGTACGGGCTGAGGTGGTAAAGATGGCGACACGATCCGTAGGCCTTAATGTGGAGAAGCCGCGTTCCACCGCTGCCCGAGTCTGCGAAACCTCTCCGAATTCCAGGTGGATATCATCAAACAGGTAGGCTACGAAACGCTCCGGCGCGGATGGAGGCGTCTCAGAGTTGGAGGGTAGATTGCCGGGCGACGGATCGAGGTCCTCTTCCGAATTTTGGTGAGCTTTTGCAATTAGAGTTCCGGGCCGTTCGACTTCAAACTGGGAGATCACTTGCGGCTTGCCCTTGTCAAAGACCTGAAAATCCTCCTGGCGAAGATTGCCGACTGCATGGCCCTGAGTGTCGCGAATCACTACCCTAACTACCACCAGTTTTACGTTCACTTTGAAGGTGGCCGCCTCATCGCGAGAAGTGAGCTCCGCTGGATTCTGTTTACTTTCAGCTTGCCCGGCGGGCGTCGGAGCCGTAGTTGTTGGCGGCATATCCTGCGCGAATGAGGGAATTGGCGCAAGGAACAAAGGAATGGCGCACCACAACAAGAAGGAAGACAGGCCAGCTGCCCTGAAGAAAAAGGAGGCGCCGGTTCGAGATGGATCCCCGGCTTCCGCAGAACTTCTCATAGGACTCCAGCACTCACGAGAGAAGGCAGGGCGCCCTCAGCGCTGCCCGACAGTGTACACCCGTTTCGGTGTAGGAAGATCATTTAGGATGGTTGTTCGGAGCAATCATGGCTTGATTCGCAAGGCAGGGCGGATTCTTTATCATGCCAGCTGTGTAACCTGGGCACAGATCATGGAATTTGACTGGAGCGAAGGAGCGCTTGCCGAAGGCATGCGGCGCTACGAGGCGGGCGAGTTTTTCACAGCGCATGAGGCGTGGGAGAGTGTTTGGCTGGCGTCACCGGAGCCGGAGAAGACATTTTTGCAGGGCCTGATCCAGGTAACAGCGGCATTCCATCATCTGCAGCGCGATAACCGGCTGGGAACGGTTTTGTTGTTGCAAGCCGCGCTGCGGCGACTCGAGCTCTATCCGGCATCCTTCGGCGGCATATCGGTCGCACTCCTTTGCAGTGACATTCGCGATCGGTTACGGACGCTCGAGGCAGGGGGCCCGGCATCGCAACTTATTTCGCCCAGAATATTTGCCAGCCGCGATCCCTAACTGATTCCGGACTGATTCCGCCCAAGTTTTCGGCGACTCGCCAACGTGCAATCGGCGGATTGAATGTATCGCGACGAAGAGGAGTATCATGCTTTTCTGAACAGGAGGCTCGCCATGGTCTTAGGCATGACGTTAGGAACATACACGTTCTTGCACGTGCTGATCAGTTTGGTTGGGATCGGCGCAGGGCTGATCGTTATGTTTGGACTCCTCGGCGCAAAGCGGCTCGACGGATGGACCGGGTTATTCCTGACTACCTCCGTATTGACGAGCGTAACCGGCTTCGGTTTTCCCTTTGAACACCTTCTACCGTCGCATATTGTCGGAGTGATTTCGCTGGTATTACTGGCTGTCGCGATTCCGGCGCGCTATGTGTATCACCTTGCCGGGCCATGGCGCCGGATTTATGTGGTGGGGGCCGGCATGGCCCTATATCTGAACGTTTTCGTCCTGGTTGCGCAGGCGTTCATGAAAGTACCGGCGCTCAAGGCTTTGGCGCCGACTCAGAAGGAACCACCCTTCCTGGTCGCGCAACTGATTGTCCTGCTGACTTTTGGCGCGCTCATTATTTTGGCGACAAAGAGGTTCCACATTGAACCGGAGAGAGTGCGAGCACGCGCGGCTTAATCGCGAACGCTTCGCGCTAGTCGATGAGATCAGCGCCACGGAACTACGTCAGTGGGTTTTTCTGTCCGCACTTACGGGCGGCACGCAGATCTGCTGCCGTAGCGCCACCTAATCCAAAGTTGATCAGGAGTTTCATTCTGAAGAATAATTTGAGGTGGCTTGCCAGGTGTGCCGGATTTGGCCTTAGCATTGTCCTCTGCGCTGCTGCGGTTGCCTGGGCCGATGCGGCCATCGCCTCGCATGACGCGGAGGTTAACGGCGTCAAAGTGCATTACATGACCGCGGGCCACGGGACACCGCTCATCCTGCTGCATGGGTACGCTGAAACCTCGCTGATGTGGAAGCCGATCATCCCAGCATTGGCTGAGCGATTTACGGTGATCGCTCCGGACCTGCCGGGCATTGGAGACTCGGCAATTCCGGACAGCGGTCTGGACATGAAGAGCGCCGCCGTCCGCATTCATGACTTGGTTAAGTCGATAGGCGTGCAGAAAGCTGAGGTCGTGGGACACGACATCGGACTCATGGTCGCCTACGCCTACGCCGCGCAATTCCCTACTGAAGTGACGAAGCTCGTCTTGATGGATGCTTTCCTCCCAGGCGTGGCAGGCTGGGAGGCCGTCTACAATAACCCGAACATTTGGCACTTCCGTTTTAATGGGCCGACTCCCGAGGCCCTGGTTCAAGGCCGCGAGCGTACGTATTTCGACTATTTCTGGAATGACTTCGCAGCCGACAAGACGCATTCAATTCCGGAGGCGGATCGCAAAGCCTACGCGGCGGCCTATGCGCGGCCGGGACGCATGCATGCGGGGTGGGCCTACTTCGTCTCGTTCTTGCAAGCAGCGAAGGACTTTGCTCAACTCTCTCAAACCCAGCTGACCATGCCAGTACTGAGCATCGGCGGCGATAAATCCCTGGGAGAAGCGCTCGGGCAACAAGTCAAGCTCGTTGCGACACATGTAACGGTGATTGTGTTGAAAGACACTGGGCACTGGGTGCTTGAAGAGCGCCCTAAAGAAACCACAGAGGCACTACAAAAGTTCCTCTGACGTTCACGTTGTTGGAAAGTTTGAATCGTGGAAGCGAAGGGACTGCTTCATGTTTACCCAGCTCATGCTCATTCGACCGAAGGTAACCCGATTCACGGCAGCGGCAGTGTTTCTGTCGGCAGCTTCAGCCGCGACGGCTCAATCTCTTCCCGAGATGCGCATGACGCCGGCGGAAATTAGGTCCAGCGCACTTGACAGCAATCAGATTGGGAGTTCTGGCCTACCGGGAGTTCATACGAAGGTGGTCTCTGGCGATCCTTCCAAGGCAGGCTTTTACACGATCCTGTTGTTCGTACCCGCTCACACTACGATTCAGGCACACTCACATCGTGATCATCGGATGGCAACTGTGGTATCGGGCGAGTGGAGGCTAGGATATGGCAATCATTTCGATGAGAAGTCGCTGAAGATTCTTCCGCCTGGTAGCGTGTACTCGGAACCGGGAGGAGACAATCATTTCGCCCGGACTGACGCCGATGCCGTAATCGTCGCGATCTCCGGCAACGGCCCAACAGACACGCATTACTTCAATCCGGCGGACGACCCGAAGTCGTCAGCGAAGAAGTGAAGGGTGAGCGCTGAGCCGATACTCATGGATTCAACATCTAGGAATGTCTATTGGAGGACGAGATGTCGATTCGACCGGTGAAGCGTCTTATCAAATCGAAGCCCACGCTCGAAGGCGCAGGGGTGCACCTGCGCCGCGCCTTTGGCTTTGGCAACACGAAGGATTTCGATCCATTTCTCTTGCTGGATGATTTCCGCAACGATGTTCCGGAGGATTATCTCGCGGGCTTTCCCTGGCATCCTCACCGGGGCATCGAGACGATTACCTATGTTTTGTCCGGAACCGTGGAACATGGCGACAGCATGGGGAATCGCGGCACGATTGCTTCGGGCGACGTGCAGTGGATGACGGCGGGCAGCGGCATTATCCATCAGGAAATGCCGAAGGGAGATCCGGCCGGCCGCATGCACGGTTTTCAGTTGTGGGCCAATCTTCCGTCATCGCTCAAAATGACCGCGCCGCGGTATCAGGAGGTGAAAGCGCTGGATATTCCTGAAATCAAAGATGACGACGGCACGCATGTGCGGGTGGTGTGCGGTAGTTTTTGGGGAAAGACTGGCCCAGTCGACGGCATCGCTGCTGACCCGGTTTATCTCGACGTATCGGTTTCTCCTGGGAAGCGAAAGACGTTGCCGGTTGAGACGACCCGTCACGCGTTCGCCTACGTGTTTGGGGGCGCAGGAAAGTTCTGCAACGCGTCCGGTCCGCTGGCGGTGCCGACCGAAGCCGTGAAGTGGTCGGACACGACGCCTCCCGTGGAGGCGGATAACCGCTCGCTTGTACTTTTCGACCGCGGCGACGAAGTCACGGTGCAAGCCGGAGATGATGGGATCCGATTCCTGCTGGTCTCGGGCAAACCGCTCGAGGAGCCAGTTGCCTGGTACGGGCCGATCGTGATGAACACGCAAGAGCAACTGCAGCGAGCGTTCAGCGAGCTTCAGGAAGGAACATTCTTAAAGGCGAAAGGGCGTGAAGAGAAGGCTGGCTGAGAACCGCCGGAGATGCACGTTTCAAGCTGGATGCGTCTGGCCTGGGATCATGGGGGCCCCGGGCGGAGTCGAACCGCCGACCAACGGTTTAGGAAACCGCTGCTCTATCCAACTGAGCTACGGGGCCACGGCGAA
>JAUTWY010000621.1 GCA_030838305.1 Acidobacteriaceae bacterium | reverse complement strand
GCTCGCATAGGCCGCTGTTCTCCCCCCGCGAAGTGGCGTATCGGCGCGGAAAAATGCTACTGCTTATGACCAGAAATACCTGTTGTTAGGACTGTGTGAATTGTAAAGGACAGCAGGGGTTTTGTAGTAAAGGAGTCGCCGAGATGGCCTGCACGGTAGGTCACCGCCTTCAGGACCATCTAGACGAGGTCCCCACTGGCACCTGCGGCTTTTTCATCCCGCAGCCTCAATGGTCAGGTTCTTACAAGTCCCGCGACCGCGGGATCAGTTCTTCGAGCCTCAACCGGCGCGGAAATCGCGCACATCTTCACCCGGCTTGAACACCACGGCGGGCGCGGTATTTGCCGACTCGGCCATCTTGCGGCTGATGTCGTCGAAGTCGGACTTTATCCATCCCACGCTGGAAACTTCGATTTCGCCATCCTGCGCGACCCAAAATACGCTGGGAACATTGGTTAGGCCGTAGGCATTCGACACCGGATATGTATCGGTATCGTCGAGCAACACGGGAAACGTCACGCCAAATTCTTTGGTGAACGCGGCAGTTTGCGTGGGATCGTTTTGCGAAACTCCGATGATGCGGGCTCCTATTTGCCTGTACGCGCGCTCCAGTCGCTCCAGAAATGGAAACGCGTACTGACACGTTGGACAAGATGCCTTGAAAAACGCCAGCACAACCGGCCCGCGCGCGAGTTCTTCGCGCAGTACAAAGCGTTTCCCATCCGTCGCTTTCAATTCGAAATCGGGCGCTTTGGCGCCCGCGGTCAATGCCGCCATCGGTCGTCCTCCCGTTTGTCTCGTAAAAATATCGCGTAGCCAGTGCATGGGTGTTCCCGGCCTGACTTCTTCAATTTTAGATGATATCGGCGGCCCGCAGAATCTTGCGCGCCAGCCCGGTGAGAGGGACTTGCTTCAGACGCCCGACCGGCGTCCATGTCCCGACAGTGCGCGAGAGCGTGGCGGACCGCCAGACGCGGACTGTGTAATTCGTAACTGTAATCGAATGCCGCAAGCTGAGGTGCGGCTTCCTGGTAGGTTCGATTGCCGAGCGTTCCGGCAGTTCCCACATTCCCGGCATGAGAGAGGCATCGAGTGCGCGCTGCACGAGAAGCACTCGTCCGTTCCGGCCGTTTCCGTTTCGATAGTGGAGCGAGTAATGAATCTCGCGCTTCTTCTGGGGAGCTGGGCTTGTCGTTGCCTTCAATTCTCCGCGCGTTGCGCACAGTTTCATCATTGGGCATATCAAACACTGCGGAGCACGGGGAGTACATACCACGGCGCCCAACTCCATCATGGCCTGGTTGAAATCCCCGGGTCGCGTCGTGTCCAGTAATCCCGTAGCGGCGCTCCATAATTTCTCGCCGGTTAGCTGCTCCCCTGAAATTCTTTGCAGCACACGCTCGACGTTGCCGTCGACCACCGCGAGGGGCTGCTCGAACGCGATGCTGGCAATGGCGGCCGCAGTGTAGCGGCCGATGCCAGGCAACTCGCGCAATCCTTCTTCGGTTGTGGGAAACTTTCCGCCCTGCTCGCACACGATCACTTTGGCAGCGGAGTGCATCATGCGGGCTCTCCGGTAGTATCCGAGACCGCTCCACGCCGCGAGCACGTTTGATGCGCGCGCCGCTGCCAGCTTCTTTACTGTGGGAAAGCGCCGGAGAAATTCGTGATAGTGCTCGATTACCGCCGCTACCCGCGTCTGCTGCAGCATGATCTCGGAAAGCCACACGCGGTAGGGGTCGCGGTTCGCGCGCCAGGGCAGGTCGCGCCGGTGAAGGTCATACCAAGCCAGAAGCCTTCGCGAAAAATTGTTGCGAGCCTCTGACGTCGTGGGCTGGACGTCCCAACTCATTGCTCTCGTTCCTTCTGAACGTCGCTGCACTGCGTGATTCTAATTGATCGCCGGATTGCGAGCCGGCGTCTGCGATTCCCGCAAGGCCGGCGCGATTGACCTCGTACCTTGAAGCACGAAATAATAACCGGGCCTGGCATCTGCAACTTTCGCGTGAGGTCATTCACGGCCAGCAGCAGCGAGGAGCATCATGAACGACTTCAACCGCAAGGTGGAAGACGTGTCGGCGCGCGTCAGCAAGACTGTCGCCGAGGCCGCCGAACGCATCGAGAAGGAGATCCCCGAATTCATCAAATACCTGAACGACGAGGTGGTTCCGGCCGTCCGCCAGCATTCCACCAAGGCCTTGCGCATCGCCAGTCTAAAGCTCACCGAACTGGCGGACTATATGGAGCAACAAAAAGCGTCGCGAAAGTGAAGTCACGCGGCAGGTCTTTGAGCAGAGTCTCGCTCGTCTCAAGTTTCACGTTGCTGCTGAGCTTCTCGATTCTGTCCGGCTGCGGTCATTCCAAGCATAGGGCGGAACTACCTTCGCCCCCGCCGACGTCTGAGCCATCGGCCACCGAATCTCGTCCTGAGGGTGCCGCTAAGCATGACCGACTGCCTGGCACGGGACCCGAAGCAGAAAGCGCCGACCTCGCTGAACCCACTATTCCGGCAGGCACCAAAGCTCTGGCCACAGAGACTGGCAAGGCGAGCTGGTATGGTCCGCCCTATCACAACCTGCGGGGATCGAATGGCGAAGTCTACAACATGCACGCGATGACGGCAGCGCATCGAACGCTGCCGCTCGGCACGATTGTGAAGGTCACAAATTTGAAGACCGGCCATACGGCGCTGGTGCGCATTACGGACCGCGGGCCGTTCATTCCCGGTCGCGTTCTCGATCTGTCACTGGCTGCGGCGCGCAGGCTCGATGTCTACCTGCCGGGCATCGCGGATGTGAAAGTCGAAGTGATGCAAACTCCTGCGCCGCTGCAAACTGGTGGAAGGTGGGCCGTACAAATTGGTGGATTTCCTCATCAGGAGGCCGCTACGAAACTCGCCGACCACCTCCAGCGCCGCTACCGCACAGCCAAGGTGCTGAAATTCGCCAGCCCCGCAGGCGATTGGTGGGTGCGGGTTCGCGTTCTCGACGACGATCGCGGGCGCGCCCAGAAACTTGCGGCTGAAACCGAAACTCCGGAGGGCGCGGTGTTTCTGGTCAGATTGGATTAGCGGTGGACTCACTTTCTCCCCGGCGCGGCAAGTGCTATTCTCCGCGGAGAGCAAACGGCCATGACAGAACCCAATAGCGATTGCCTTTTTTGCCGCATTCTACGCGGCGAGATTCCTGCGAAAAAAGTTTATGAGAACGAGCATGTGTTCGCCTTTGAAGACATCGATCCGCAGGCGCCCACGCATGTGCTCATCGTCCCCAAGAAACATATTGCCGGATTGAAAGAGGCCGAGGCTGACGACGCGGAACTGATCGGGCTCTGCCACCTCGCGGCATCCGAAATTGCGCGCCAGCGGAATATCGAGAAGGGATACCGCACTGTGCTCAATGTAGGCCCGGGTGCGGGGCAGTCAGTGTTTCATCTTCACGTTCATCTGTTGGGTGGGCGTTCGCTGGGATGGCCGCCGGGGTAGGGCGGTTCTCAGTTCTCGGTGAGCAAGCAGCTTACAGGCTCAAGCCTGAGGTATTTGCCGCAGCCGCCTACTGGACGGTTGGATTCTCGTCTTCAGGAGCACCGTGCCGACGCAACAATTGCGGCAAGTTCTGCGAGAAGGCGGAGCGGGGCAGTACCATGTCGCAGCCCACTTCGTGCGCCTTCTGCTTCAGATCGCCTTGCACGTGGGAGAGGAATCCGATGATTGAGGTTCCCTTCTTGAGCTTCGCCTTCAGCTTGGGAATAAGAGTGAGGGGCTTGGCATTGGCGTTGTTGAGATCGAAGATGATCAGCGAGGGCTTTTCCTCGCCATTTTGCAGCATGCGATCAGCCAGATCCTTATCGCTTTTGGCGAACTCGACCTTGACGTTCAACTTGCGGGCGGTCTCTTGAATCTTGGCCGCGAAGAACAGGTCATCAACGAAAGCAAAGATGCGCGAGGTGGAATCTTCGCGAATTGGCAGCGGCTCTGGGTCGACAGGCGCGAAAGGCACGGCGAAGCCGGGACGAGGGCCACGACGCGCTCCCTGGCCGTTGTTGTTGCCGGCCAGCGCGGCGCGATAACTGTGATCCATGGGCGCGGTGTAGATGCCGTCCTGATTGTGGCGGGCTTGGCTGGGGCCGGCAGGGCGGGGCCCACGGGGATTATTAGGGCGTCGTCCGCGACGCCGACGGTTTCTGCCTCCTCCACCACCACCGGAGGGTCTTCCTGGTCCTGCGTTCATAGTCCTCTCATAACTGCCTGGCCGGGCTTGACCCGGTGCAGTGTGGCTACATTAGCGATTACAGGTTCGCATTGGTTGCGGCAGGCTTTGCCAACGTTGGCTCACAGCCACTTTTCTTGCGGGGCATCCCGCTGATTCCGTCACACCCGTGAAACGATAAAATCCAGCGACAGCATTCGAGGGGCACGGTTCCTTCTCCGTCTCCGTGCGGATTGCGGATGGGGCTGGACGCAATCGTGAATGCAATCGCAAGCGACCGCTACCTGGTAAAACTTGTGCTGCGCGAAAAAATCTAAATGATTCGTATCAGTTTCCGTTATCCGTTATCGGAATCCATCGCGCCGTCGGGAACGGCCTGGGGCGCGGAAGGCCTACGCGGGAACGAGGCCAATGAGAACAACTTAATGGTACTCGCCCTTGCTCCAGCACGCAAGGGCCAAAGTCGGATGGTTTTGCACAACAGGACATGGCTGCCCGGATCTGGCTCGCACTCTTCAGGTCAGGTTTTGTTGAGCACCAACTCAAAACTACTCAATAAGAAAATCGCCTTTCTGCGCCGTTCCCTAATCCAGTTTACTTTACATCCGTCACCTGTTCCCTCTTCTCGTCGTAGACGCCGAACTTTTTCGCCACTGGTTTGAGTGTTGGATAGAACTGGACGAAAGTATGCTCGACCGCGGCATGTGCCTCGTGACATGACCAGCAGCCATTCCCTTTGGGCATGGCCTCGGCGGTCTTGCCATCGGCATCGAAGCCGAAGTAGGCCCATGTTTCCGGGAAGCGGGTTGAGTCTTTGACCTCAACGGCAAGGCCCATCAAGTCCGTTTGAAAGTGGCCGGTCTTGTTGATGGAGCCTTTGCTTTGGGCATCCCTTTCGTCGATCACGAACGTGGTTTGCTCGGGCCATTTGCCGGAATTCACGAACTTCTGGTATGCCCAAGTTTGGACAAAAACATTAGTAAACATCTCGTGGCTGCCGGGAGATGGGCTGTAATTCATGCCATACCCGGCGGAGAGGAACATCCACTCACGGTAGTCATTGGGACGAAGAAGCTGTCCCTTAGCGTCAAATTGCGGCTTGGGAGACTTTTCCTCTGGAGCCGCTGCCAGCAACCCGGCGGAGACGGCCAACAGCAGAACAGCAGAAAACACACGTTTCATGTAAGCCTCCAAGGATCGTGTACCGGATTGTAGTGCGGCGAGGAGACAGCCGTCTTGCACAAATTAAACATTGGGATTGGTAACAATTTCATGACGCCGCCGTCTGAATTGACATGCCCGAAGAGAATGGTGGGGCGTTGCTACGTGGCGGTGAATTTTACTCCCCGGTAAAGGCCAGGCTGCTTGCGGACGACGTTTTGCTTTCTGAACTGCGGTCACCCTGCTGGTGCCAGATTCCACGGCATCGCCATGAATTGGCTTACGTGACGGTCGTGCTCAGCGGCGATTATCGGGAAGGAGACCGCGGAAGGATGCAGGACCTTCATCCTTTTACCGCAGTGTTCAATCCTTCGGGGATCGAGCATGCGACCGCGATCGGGCCGGCAGGGGCGTCATTATTCACGATTGAAATGCGCGACGAACATCTGCGCCAGTTAGCGATTCGACTGCCACTGCAGACGGAATTCGACCGCGGTTCTGGTGCGATGCTGTGGCCTGCCCTTCGACTTTACGCGTCCTTCAAGACGAATACAGTGGAACCGCTGGTCAGGGAAAGCTATGTGCTGGACATGCTGGGAGCAATCGCCGGATTCACGCCCTCCGAAAAATCCACACCCCGATGGCTAAACCGTGTGAAAGAGCGTATGCAGGAGCAGTTAGGCGACAACCTTCGTATGCGTGAGCTGGCGGACGACGCGGGCGTGCATCCCGTGCACCTGGCACGCGTGTTTCGCTTTTACGAAGGCCACACCCCGGGGAGCTACTTTCAGAGGGTACGGGTACGCGCCGCCTGCCATCAGCTACGGAAGCAAGATTATCCTCTTGCCATAATCGCCGCCGAGTGTGGCTTCGCCGATCAAAGCCACTTTACTCGAGTGTTCCGGAAGTTCACGGGGAACACGCCGGCACAGTTTCGGCGGATGTTAGCTCCGCACTCTCTGGCTTCCTGAACTCCTCTCGCCTCATGCTATTTCAATTCGCGGTCACGTTCAGCGTGATCGTCGGTGAAGTCGCCGTAAGCGGATGCGCGCCTCCCGTGGTGGTACTCACGGTCACCGTGTAGGTGCTGGGCGGCGTCCCGGCATTCTTCATCCCATTATTGCTGCCGCCGCAGGCTCCCAGCCAGAACGTGGAGCAGCCGAGAATGAGGAGCAGGCTCAGCAGGCGCAAGCCGCGCGTACGCGATCCCGCTGCGAAAACAATTCCAAAAACGCCGGGCAGCAGGAGTGCATAGAAGATGCCGCTGCTGCGATCGAAAGGCCGGCGCAGTTGAACTGTTCTGGGAGTGGTTACCAGATTCAGCGTAACCGCGGCGGCAGTGACGGATTGGCCGCCGCTGGGCGTAAATTGGCAGAAAATTTCCGACGTAATCGGAAGTCCCGAGCAGGTGTAGGTCAGGGGCAGGGCGGTGGAATTATTGTTGACGAAGCCTGTCGTGCTGCTCACGGCGAGCTGGACCGAAGCGGTCCCACCCACGGGAACGGAAAAAGTAACGCCATTTGTAGACGAAAGCGTAAAGCTCTCAGTGGTTGCTGTTACCGTGAGGTTCACGGTTGCGTTATGCGATGCGCCGCCGGTGCCACTGGACGTACCGGTGACAGTGATGGTTTGCGAGCCCAGCGCCATGTTGGGCGCAGTCGTGATGGTCAGAGTGACCGTCTTAGAGCTTGTACCGTCGAGGGTGACGCTTGTCGGATTGAAAGTACAGAGAGCGCCCGCGGGCAACCCAGCCGTGCAACTGCCCAGGCCGGAGCCCGAGTTCGTAAAGTTGATCGTCTGGGTGGAACCGTTCACCGGCGAAATGGTCAGCGTGGCCGACGCGGATTGCCCGGCGGTGACGGAGCTTGGAGACAGAGAGCTAGCGGCGAGCGTGAAATCACTGACCGTAACAAACGCCGGGGAGGACGTCGAAGCCTTATCGACCGCGTCTCCCTTATAGCTGGCCGTCACGCTGTTGGAACCGGACGGGAGGGCGGTTGTGCCGAACGTTGCAGTTCCGCTGGTCGAGGGTGGAAAGGGAGTATTCAGCGTAGCCGTTCCCAGCACCGTCGCGTTGCCATTGTTGAGAGTAGAGAAGGTGACAGTACCGACCCCTGTTGAAGGGGTCACCGTAGCCTTGAACGTCACGTTGGCACCAAAATTCACTGTTGTCGCGGTGGTCGAAATCGAGATCGAACTGGCCGTTCGAGACGCAGACCAGGCGGTAAACAAAGTATTCACGTCAACAGAGCCCAGACCGCTGACTAGGTCGTAGCCAACTGCGGTACTAAAACCATATTGGAACGGGCTTGTCGCGGGGCAACCTGGAGTTCCGCTAGTGCAAGGCACAATATTATTGCTCCCCACGCCTATATCGTGGAACGCCACAGGTGTGCTGGCGGCCAAATTGTAAAGGCTGGGATTGACGTTTCCCAATCCGGATGCACCCAGTTGCTGGTTGAGCAGCGCGACGATGCCAGCAAAGGTAGGGGCAGCCGCTGAGGTTCCTCCGACTGTGTCTAGAAAGGTGCCGGAGTCTCGAAAG
>JAUTWY010000589.1 GCA_030838305.1 Acidobacteriaceae bacterium | reverse complement strand
CGAATACAACACACGGCACATGTCAAGCAATGAGCAGCGCGGGTTTTGGTTCGACTACGGATCCCCAAAGTAAGCGCCAGAGAAACTCAGAATTGTTCCGGCCATTTCTACGCACGTTGGGCACTGCGCCCCTGCTGCGTGAAACCGGACCCTCGCAACTATGAAATCGTTTTAACATTGACATTTCCCGCCTCCGCATAATCCAATGGGCGGACTCATGGAAACTCCTTCTGCTCCCGTGTCCTCCGCCCCGCGGCTACGCCGCACCCTCACCCTGTGGGATCTGATCCTTTATGGCGTAATCGTAATTCAGCCCGTCGCGCCCATGTCGGTGTTCGGAGTACTCAGCGATCGAGGGCACGGACACGTGGTCACCACGATTCTCATCGCCATGGTGGCTATGCTGTTCACGGCGATCAGCTACGGCAAAATGGCGCGTGCGTATCCCAGCGCAGGCTCGGCATTCACTTACGTGGGTCAGGAAATTAATCCCGCGCTCGGCTACGTCACGGGTTGGAGCATGGTGATGGATTACATGCTCAATCCCATGATTTGCATTATCTGGATCAGCCAGCAGGCGCACGTATTTGCTCCGGGCGTGCCCTACGGGGCGTGGGCGGTTTTCTTCGCGCTGGTCTTTACCGCCCTGAACATTCAGGGAGTAAAAACTTCCGCTCGTGTAAACGCGGGATTAGCGGCGGGTATGGCCGTGGTGATCGCAATGTTCTTCGTGGCCGCCGCGCGCTACATCTTTGGGAATCCGCATGATGGGGCTGCTTTCTTCACGCGTCCTTTTTATGATCCGCAGATGTGGAACACAAAAGCAGTCCTGGGCGGCACTTCCGTCGCGGTGCTGACTTATATTGGCTTCGACGGCATTTCGACTCTTTCGGAAGAGGCCGAAAATCCGCGGCGCAATATTCTGCTGGCTACGGTACTGACCTGCCTGGTCATTGGTATTTTATCGGCGGTCCAGGTCTACGCGGCGCAATTGATATGGCCGGCGTCGCAGCCATTTCCGAACATGGACACGGCCTTCACCTACGTGGCGGGCCGCGCCTGGCGGCCGCTCTTCGCCATTGTCGGATTCACTCTGGTCGTCGCCAATTTCGGCTCGGGCATGGGAGCGCAGCTCGGCGCGGCCCGCCTGCTTTATGGCATGGGCCGCAGCAGCGCACTGCCGAAATCTTTCTTTGGAGTGGTGGATCCCAAGCGGCACGTTCCCCGCAACAACGTGCTTTTCGTGGGAGCACTGGCACTGGCCGGCGCTTTCCTGCTGCCCTGGGTGGCCGCGGTTCCCGCAATATTAGGACGATTTGTCTCCAGTGGGTATCTCTCCGGAACGACGACCAGTGGCTATGAACTCGGCGCGAACTTACTCAACTTTGGCGCGCTGATTGCTTTCATGGGAGTCAATGCCGCGGCGTTCGTCCGCTATTATCTCCGCGAGGATGAGAAAAAGCTGACGAACCTGCTGCCACCGGCCTTAGGTTTTCTCATTTGTCTGTTTCTGTGGTTGAGCCTGAGCACGATGGCGCTGATTTTTGGAGCGATTTGGATGGCAGTCGGGATTGCCTTCGGAGCGTGGAAGACGCACGGCTTCCGGCGCAACCTGGTTAATTTCGAGCTTCCCCCGGACGAATAGGATGTCCTACGAATCCTTCAACAACTGCCGCGCGATTACCAGCCTCTGAATCTCGCTGGTGCCCTCACCGATCGTGCACAGCTTCACATCGCGGTAATATTTCTCGGCGGGATAGTCTTTAATGAACCCGTAACCCCCGTGAATCTGCACGCCTTCGTTGGCGCATTTCACAGCGACTTCGCTGGCGTAGAGTTTTGCCATCGACGATTCGAGCGTGGTCTTCATGCCGGCGTCTTTCATGGACGCGGCCCGCATGGTCAGCAGACGCGCCGCATCAATCTCAGTCGCCATGTCGGCAAGCTTCCATTGAATGGCCTGAAACTCCCCGATCGCTTTGCCGAATTGCCGCCGCTCCTTGGAATAGTTCAGCGCGGCTTCGTACGCGCCTTGCGCCATGCCCAACGACAGAGCCGCAATCGAGATACGGCCGCCATCGAGCACGCGCATCGCGTCGATAAACCCATCCCCTTCCTTGCCTAGCAGATTCTCCGCCGGAATCGCGCAATCCTCGAAGATGAGTTCGGCCGTGTCGCTGGCCCGCAGTCCCATCTTGTTCTCCTTTTTGCCTGGGCGGAATCCTTGCGTACCTCTTTCGACGATGAACGCGGAAAGGCCGTGAGTGTTGGCGGCGCGGTCAGTTACTGCAATCACCACAATTGCGTCTGCATAATGGCCGTTGGTGCAAAAAGTCTTGGTTCCGTTCAGCACCCAGCTGTTTCCTTTGCGCCGCGCGGTCATGCGGGCGCTGCCCGCATCTGATCCAGAAGACGGTTCCGTCAGTCCCCATGCGCCGATAAATTCTCCAGTAGCAAGTTTGCTGACATATTTCTTTTTCTGGGCCTCGTTGCCCGCGAGAAAAATGTGATTGGAGCAGAGTGATGTATGCGCGGCAACAATGATGCCTACCGACCCATCCACGCGCGACAGTTCTTCGATGGCGACGACATATTCCACGTAGCCCATGCCGGCGCCCGCGTACTCGTTGGGGAAAACCGTTCCCAACAATCCGAGTTTGCCCAGTTCTTTGACGGTAGCCAGCGGAAACTCGCAGGCCTCATCCCATTTCATGACGTTGGGCAAGATCTCGCGCTCAGCGAACTCGCGGACAGTTTTCTTTAAGTGCAATTGCTCGTCGTTCAGTTGAAAATCCAAGCTTCCTCCGGATGATGCAACTAAGTTTTGATTAGAACATAGCGTCAGGAGTGGGCAAAGTTACCTGAGGAAATAAAAAAGGGAAGCTGCGGAAAGCCGCGCCATCACAGGAGATTGTGCACCAAAAATGCTTCAACCCAACCGACCGGATGGTCAGCGAAATCCCCCCGTAGAATTTCTTGCGAGAATTTACGAAGCGATTCTCTCTGCCCCAATGAAGCGCTCGAACACTTCGTTTGAAAGCAACCGTCCGCGTGACGTCAAATAAACCACCTCGTCCCTCTGTTCCATCAGTCCCTCATGGACAAGTTCGCTAACCGCAGAGCGAGCGTCCTGGAGAGCGTCCTCGCCGAATTCCGTGGACAATTTGCGCAAGCTTACGCCGCGCGGCAGGCGCAGCCCGAGAAAAAACCTCTCCTCCAACGCTGACTGGCGCGAGACCACGGTCCGTTGTAAGGGTGCCCCACCCGTGTACTGCTCCAGCGAGTCACTGGGAGCAAACCGTACTGCGTCGATCTCTGGCGTTTCAGAAAGCAGCATCGAGTGAGCATCCACGCCGAAGCCGAAGTAGGGTTGTCGCGTCCAATACTTCAGGTTGTGCCGTGACTCGCAACCCTCGCGGGCGAAGTTAGAAATCTCATACTGCACTACTCCCGCGGTGTGCAGTCGGTCACAAGCCGCGAGATAGAAATCCGTTACGGCCTCTTCATTCGGGACAAAGTGGGCGTGGTAGCGCGCGCCACCTGCCAGCAGTTCGCTCCCGAGGCGCGAATCCTCGTCCACTTCGAGCATGTAGACACTGACGTGCGGGGCTCCGGTCGCGATGGCTTCGGCCACAGAGAATTCCCAGCTCTCGCCGGTCTGGTGCGGCAGACCGGCGATGAGATCAATGTTGATGTTCGTAATCCCCGCAGCCCGCAGTCGCGCCATGTCCGCCAGTACGGTCGACCGCTTGTGCAGGCGACCTACTGCTGCCGCTTCCTGATCCACAAACGACTGCACTCCCAGACTTACGCGGTTCACGCCGCAGCGCAGCAGAGTCGCCACCATGGCGGGCGTCAATGTGCCGGGAGCACACTCCACAGTGACCTCCGCAGTGGGACTCACTTCAAACCGCTGCCGCAGGGTTCCGAAGATCCGCTCCAGTTGCGTGCCTTCGAGCACCGTCGGCGTCCCCCCACCCAGGTAGACGGAATCGACAGTGCTTTCCATCTTCCCGCCCATCTCCGCCGCGACCTGCGTCGCGTTCTCCATGTCCGCACATACCCGATCTAGGTAACGCTCGAAAACGGCGCGCGAAAATACGTCAGACGCGAAATTGCAATAGCTGCACTTCGTGCGGCAAAAAGGTACGGAAATGTAAATGCCGAGGGGCATACCAAACCATTATCCCACTTGACGGCAGCAAACCTTTTCCATCGCTGGGACTGCTCGGACCATCCATATGAGGTACCCTAATAACGGCACCCGCAGCCCGTTTCGCCGCCCGACCGCAATAACCAATGTCTCAGGAAGAGGAAATACTCGGCAAAGCTTATGACAGCCGTCTAATGGCGCGGCTGTTGAAATATTTGCGCCCGTATCGCTGGCAGGTCGCGATTGCGCTAGCCTCGATTGTCGTGAAGTCTTTCGCCGACGTGCTTGGCCCGTATCTGACGAAGGTGGCGATTGATCGTTATCTTGCGCCCGCGAAAGATGTCTCTTCCGGTCTGTGGAGCTGGCTCAACCCGCGCGCGATTACCGGCATCGCGCAGATCGCTGCGATCTATGTCGGACTGCTGGTGATGAGTTTTCTGCTCGAGTTCCTGCAAACCTATTTCATGCAGTGGACCGGCCAGAAAGTGATGTTCGATCTGCGCCGCCAGATATTCCGCCATCTCCAGCGCCTGCATGTTGCCTTCTTCGACAAGAACCCGGTTGGACGGCTGGTGACCCGTGTCACGACTGATGTCGACGCCTTGAATGAGATGTTCACCTCCGGTGTGGTCTCCATCTTCGAGGACCTGTTCGTGCTGGTCGGAATCCTGGGTGTGATGCTGTGCATGAACTGGAAGCTGGCGCTCATCACGTTTGCGGTGCTGCCATTCATTGTTGTGGCGACCAAAATTTTCCGGGACCGGGTGCGCGATTCCTACCGTCGGATTCGCGTCGCGATTGCTCGCATCAACTCATATCTGCAGGAGCACGTCAGCGGGATGGTCGTGTTGCAACTCTTCAATCGTGAGCGCAAGGCCTACGACCGCTTTTCCGAAATTAACCGCAACCACATGGACGCGTTCAAAGACGCGATCATGGCCTACTCGGTTTACTATCCTGTCGTCGAAATTCTTTCCGCCATCGCGATTGCATGCGTCATCTGGTTCGGTGGCGGGGATGTAATGCGCAAAACTGCTGTGACCAGCGTTGCGGTGAGTTTCAACTGGAGGACGCACGTTACATTCCGATTGGTACGCGACGGAGCGTCGCTGGGCGTGCTGGTCGCGTTCATCCAGTACGCGCTGCGCTTCTTCCGCCCAATCATGGACTTCAGCGAGAAATACAACATACTGCAATCGGCGATGGCCGCCAGCGAACGTGTCTTCAAGCTGCTGGACACTTCAGTGCAGGTGGTTTCGCCCGCACTGACGAAAAGTCCAGAAGGTCCGGGCAGAATTGAGTTCGACCACGTCTGGTTCGCTTACCGCGATGTCGATCGCGGCAATGAACATGTGGAAAAGACGGACCGTGTGGGGACGGCCGCCCTCGGCCGTCCCGCCGAGCCAAGCTCGGCCGGCTCTTCGCTATCCATGAGCCGTGCCGCGGCCAGCGATTTCGCTCCCGACTGGGTCCTCCGCGACGTCACCTTGACCATTGAGCCCGGCGAAACGGTCGCGATCGTCGGCCACACTGGCGCAGGAAAGACCACACTGATCTCGCTGCTGTTGCGGTTCTACGATGTTCAAAAAGGCGCGGTGCGAATCGATGGGGTTGATGTTAAAGATATGGATCTCGCCGATCTGCGCAGCCGCTTCGGCGTGGTGCTGCAAGATCCTTTCCTGTTCAGCGGCACGATTCGGGGAAACATACGGCTCGGAACCAAGCGTATCCAGGATGCAGATGTCGAGAAGGCGGCCGAAGATGTGAACCTCGCCGACTTCATCCGCGCGCTGCCCAAGGGCTTCGACGAAGAAGTGCGCGAGCGCGGCTCCACTCTTTCGACAGGCCAGAAGCAGCTCATCTCGTTCGCGCGCGCTCTGGCCCACGAACCGAAGATCCTGATTCTCGACGAAGCCACTTCGAGCGTGGATACGGAAACCGAATTCCGGGTGCGCGACGCGCTCAACCGCATGGTGGAGGGACGCACGTCGCTGATCATCGCGCACCGGCTTTCTACGGTTCAGCGCGCCGACAAGATTATCGTTATGCACAAGAGCCAGGTCCGCGAAATGGGCACGCACCAGCAGCTTCTGGCTCAACGCGGAATTTACTTCAAGCTCTATCAGCTCCAATACAAAGATCAGGAATTGAATGTGGCGCGGGCGCCCTCGCCCGCGAATGCGGACGGCGTGACGGAGCCGGGAGTGACAGCCAGAGGCGACGACTGATGTTTGGCTTCTCTCCCAACTTGCCGGTGAGCGATGAACAGCGAATCTGGACGGAGCAAGGATTTAAGCGCCTGGAAAAACTTCTCGGGCGGCACCGGATGCTTGATGCGAAGGTAGTAAAGCCCACAGCCGAGGACTTTCCCGACCCGTACAACAAGTCGCCGGAAGCTGTGGAAAAGCTCTTCTCTCGAGTTTGCGCTTATATGCGCATCGATCGTAGCAGGATCGAACTTGAGATATTTCAAGACGAGACCGAAGAACTCCGGGAGATCGTCCCACACTGGCGCGGCGACGGTGAGGCACGAGCAGCCGGCCTATATGTTCATGCCTACGAACAAAACCGAGCCAGCAGTGACGAGGAAAGCTGCGTGGTGGTCGCAATCCGCAGCACGATGCTGAGGGATCCCATGTCTTTGGTTGCAACGGTCGCGCATGAACTTGGCCACGTAATTCTCCTGGGTGGCGAACTTATGAAGTCAACGACGCCAGACCACGAACCGATGACCGACCTGTTGACTGTCTTTCTGGGCCTCGGCATCTTCACAGCTAACTCCGCCGCACGATTCAAGCAGTTCCGGGAGGACCGAAAGATCGGCTGGTCGATGCAGCGCCTTGGCTACTTGCCCGAGCCAGTTTTCGGCTATGCTCTGGCGCGATTCGCCATCGAACGCGGAGAAAACAAGCCGGAATGGACTCGACACCTCTCGTCGAATGTTCGCTCTGACTTCAAGCGCTCCAAGCGTTGGCTTGAGGAGAACCCGCAGTATGGGATGCTGGCAAACCCAATCGGCTAGTTGATTCGCTCCGAGCACTCTGGCCGTACAATGCTCTCTTGCGAATCCTGATCTCAGCCGGCGAAGCTTCCGGGGAAATGTATGGGGCGCAGCTCATTGAAGCTCTCCGGCGGGCTGCTGTGCGACAGAGTGCGGAGCTTCGCTCCTGGACGGGCGAGTCGCCGGTTCCCACACAAGCATCTTCCACACAAGCATCGCGCTCCACACCAAGACCGCAACTTGAATTTTTCGGTGTCGGCGGAAAGCAAATGCGCGCCGCCGGCTGCGAGACCATCGTCGACGCGAAGGATCTCGCGGTGGTCGGCATCACAGAAATCCTCAGCCATCTGCCGAAGATCTACGGGCTATACCAGCGCCTGATCAAGGAAGCTGACAAGCACAGGCCGGATCTTGCCGTCGTCATCGATTCTCCGGCTTTCAACTGGCGCGTGGCGCGGCAGATGAAGAAGCGCGGCATTCCTGTCGTCTACTACGTTGCGCCGCAGTTCTGGGCCTGGCGGCAAGGGCGGGTGCGGCTGCTGCGCGACTACATCGATAAGGCGCTGGTGATTTTTCCCTTTGAAGAAAAGTTCTACCGCGACCGGGGAGTCGACGCGACTTTCGTCGGGCATCCGCTAGCCGATTTGCCGCACCCGGCGAGCGACCGCAGCGACTACGCTATGCAATTTCATCTCAACTCTGCGAAGGCTTGGATCACGCTGATGCCCGGCAGCCGCGTGAAGGAAGTCCGGATGAATCTGCCGACAATCCTTGCAGCCGCGGCGCAGATTGGCTCCGATTATGAATTTCTTCTGCCGGTGGCGCCCACGCTCGACCGCGCTTTTCTCAAGAGCATAATTGGCCGGCAGGACATCAGACTTATTCCCGAGTCTCTGCCTGCGCTCTGGCACTCGCGCGCCGGCATCATCGCCAGCGGCACCGCCACGGTGGAAGCGGCGATGATGCGCACGCCGTTCGTAATGGTATACCGGGTCTCGCAGCTGACTTACGTGCTGGGCAAGCCGCGAGTCAAGGTGCCGCACTTTGCCATGGTCAATTTGATTGCGGGTGAAAAAGTCGTCCCTGAATTGGTTCAAGACGACTTCACGGCGGCGAATGTTGTCGCACAGATCAAAGAGATACTCCCGGACGGGCCCGCACGTGACCGCATGGTGGAAGGCCTGAGCCGGGTGAAAGGGAAGCTGCGCGCCCCCGAAAGGGGCGCAGAGGGCGCAACCCCCGCCCCCGCCGACCGCGCTGCTGAGATAATCCTCGGCATAGTGCGTCTGAAGACCGTCTCACGATAAACCGGAAGGACACCTCTTGCGCCCTTTGAGGCTGCATCTTGACTTTGGATTAAGCTCGGAAGCTAAGAGCTGAAAGCTGACAGCTGCTCGCTAAACCTTGTGCTCCCAGCATCTTTTAGAGGAGAATCTTCATCATAGGGAATGGTTAGCCCTGTTTCCCGGAGACTCTCGTTAATGCAGATTCGCCTTCGGCGCGCCCAGAGCGTTCTATCCAGTTCCCTTGTCCTGCTGGTATTGGCTTTCGCCGCCATCCCCTCACGAGCCGCCGAGAAGGCCCGCCTGCGGGTTGATGACTACCAGATCGACGCCGAACTGACCCCTCATCTCCATCAGATTTCAGCCCGGACGAAGGTCAAGTTCACCGCCCTTCAGGATCTCAGTGTTGCCGTTTTCGAACTGCATAACGCCTTACGGGTCACCAGGGTTCTTGACGAAAAGAATCAGCCGCTTTCGGCCGAGCGGGTCACTCAGGACTCCACCGTGCGTGTGCCTCTACCTGCAGGCTTGACTAAGGACTCCTCTACCACCCTTACTTTTGAATATGAAGGGATGCTCGAAACTGCCGACGACAGCCCTGTCCCTGGCCTGAAGCTCGCCTATATTGGCGACGACACGAGCTACTTGCTTTACGCTGGGCGCTGGTTTCCGGTGAGTGGGTATGGCCTGAACCGCTTCACCGCAAATATTAACGTTACCATTCCCGCTCACATGCTGGCGATCGGCAGTGGGAAGGCGACGGTCGCTGACAATCCGCCCTCAAAGAAGCCCAACACCAACGGCCTTCCTACCAAGACATTCAACTTCGTGTACTCCAAGCCGAGCTTTCCCGGAACAATCGTTGCGGGCATTTTCCAGGAATATAAGAGCGATGAAGCCGGCATGGACCTGCACGTATTCTTCAAACCATCGCATCAGGCGCTGGCTCCCGCGTATACCACGACCGCGGTCCAGGAATTCACTTACTACATTACGCTTTATGGCACTCCTTTATCGCAGCGGCTGAACGTGATCGAACTGCCGGGCGATACGGTTCCTTACGCCTGGGCACCGGAGATTGCCGCCCTCGCAGGGCCGTCTATTACGGAAAAGACGAACTACCGTCTGCTCGCCAATGCGATTGCCCATCAATGGTGGGGAGCTTCGGTCAGCCCCGCCACGAAGGATGACTGGTGGGTGATCGACGGCTTTTCACGCTACTCCGAGGCTATGTACGTCGAGAATGCCGCCGGGGCCGCGGGGCTTGAGGAGGCAGTGAAAGACATGTCAGTAGGCGCGCTGGCTTATGACACTGTGCCGCTGTCGAGCGCGAGCAAGCTCGATCCGTTCTCTACTGAGTTTCAGTCGCTGGTCACCGACAAAGGCGCGATGATTCTTCACATGCTGCGCTGGGTGTTGGGGGAGGACAAATATCTCAAGACCATGCGCGAGTTTACCGAGACCTACGCCGGCAAAGCGGCCAGCATGGACGACTTTCGCGCCATCGCCGAAAAACACTATGGCGAACAACTCACCTGGTTTTTCTCGCAGTGGCTCGATTCCACCGGGGCTCCCGAGTTCAAGGTGAAGTACACGACCTATCGCTTGGGCAGCAACAAAGGATTTCGCGTCACCGGCGCGATTACTCAGGATCTGGATCTGTTCCGCATGCCGGTGGACCTGCGTATTGATACAGACGGCAAAACGGAAGACAAGAAAATCGAAGTGGTGGGAACCAACTCAGCCTTCACCGTTGAAACGTTCGGACGGCCCCGGCGCATCGCCGTCGATCCCGACCACCATGTGCTGACAAACTCTTCCGACGTGAAACTACGCGCTTCGATTCTTCGCGGCCAGGCGTTGCAGCAGCAGGGCGACCTCTCCGCTGCGCTCGCCGAGTTCAACAAGGCCCTCGACCTCAATAAGAACAGTTCGCTCGCCCACTATCGCATCGCCGAAATTTTCTTCCTGCAGAGAAATTACCAGTCGTCAGCTAACTCCTACCGGTCCTCCATCAACGGCGACGGGGATCCGCGCTGGACTGAGGTCTGGAGCCACATCCAACTGGGCAAGATTTTCGACATCACCGGCCAGCGCGAGCGCGCTATCAACGAATATCGGCAGGCCATCCAGACCAACGACGACACTTTCGGCGCTCTCGAAGAGGGGCGCAAGTATCTTCAGAAGGCGTTCGAAAGGCCGAAAAATAAGGAGTAGCGGTTGAGGCGTCAAGGCCCGCGGGTTCGGTCAGTCGCGGGCGCCCGTCCCCAGAGATTTGGGCTTCTTTCGGCCCGCGAGCCATTCGGCTCGATTCGACTCCTGCGAGGGGGCGAACTGCAGGATCTCGCACTCCATGGCCTCTCG
>JAUTWY010000553.1 GCA_030838305.1 Acidobacteriaceae bacterium | reverse complement strand
CCACTGTCACCGGTAGGACGCCGCGTAGTCCATGTTCGCGGTAGGCAGTTTCGTAGCGATGCCGTTTAACGTTCCAAGTGAAGACGCGGACCTGATCGTAGTCGTAGGGCAGGCCGTCATGCGGCTCGGTGATGGCGCACAAATACTGCGAAACTTTTTTGTCTGAACCTTCCTTGCCCGGATCCTGAACCTGATCCAATACAAAGAACGCAACGAAGCGTTGCCCCTCGGCATATTGGGCGATGTCGAGCGGGACGTCGAGATCCACCATGCGAGCCAGGACCCATCCCACGCGGTTCTCGGCGTCTCGCACCAGCCACCAATCCTCGAGCGTGGGGCCGGAGGGCGATTTTCCTCCGGAAGCTCTGCCGGATTTCGCGGGCGCGGCCGCACCCGCGGGCTGCTTCTCCGCCGTGGCGCGCTTCAGGACAGAAACCTTCGCTCCGGCCGAAAGTTGATACAGATGTTCGGTTTCGCGTCCGGGCGTGAGGTGCAGGTTCGAGTCGTTGCGCAGCACGGCGGGAGATTGCACCGGATCGCTCAAATTCTCTTGCGTAAGCGTCTGAAGGCCGTCATAAGTTTGCTGGTCTACCAGGTAGCGCTGCTCGATCCAGCCCTCGATGCCGGAAGCCGTTCGCACGCGGGAAAAACGCTTCTCTCGTTCCAACACTTCCACCCGCTCGCCATTCTTGACCGTGCCGACGCGGCTGTAAACAGTGGAAACCTGGTCGCGCAGCCCGGCTTGCGCCGCCGAGACATAATTGACCTCCAGCACCCGGTGGCCTCTGCGATTGCAGGCAGAAAGTCCCAGCAGAACGAGGCCTGCCATCGCGAAAGACAGAGCTAGCACGCACGAACGGATTAGATGGAGTGTCTTCACAATTCTTGTGAGGTTCAATTCAGCAAGGGCCCTTTCCACTATAGCGCGTTGCACCCCGGGTTTTTCGCACGAAAGGTTTACGCGCAAAGCACCTCGTTAAGGAAGAATCCCGGCTGACAAACTGACATCACCGGGCGCTTCGGTTACCATTAAGGAAGGTATATCGAGGGGATTTGGCAGCTATGTTTCTCGCGTCTGGGGCCACCGCTGAATCCCCGAAGAAACCTTCTTGAGCACTTAGATCATGATCAAACCAATGATGAGAAATATTTTCAGGAATCGTTTCGCTCTGCTTTGTGGGTTGGTGGCGCTGATATTCGCCACTTGCATAGGCGCGCCGGCGCTTGACTCGGTGAATCCAGTGTTGCGTCCGCCTAAGGGCGCGCAGGTGGCGATTGTGGTGTTTGAGGATTTGCAATGTCCGCAGTGCCGCCGCGTGGCGCCCATTCTTGAGCAGGCTTCGAAAACCTACAAGATTCCCCTGGTGCGTCATGACTTCCCGCTGCCCATGCACAACTGGTCGTACGATGCGGCCGTGATGGCTCGTTATTTCGACGCAACTTCAAAGGCCCTGGGCAACGAGTTCCGCGACTACATTTTTTCGAACCAGCTTGAGATCAATCCGAAGAACCTGCGGGGATATGCCGAGAGGTTTGCCAGCGAGCATAAGGCGGAATTCCCTTTCGTAGTCGATCCCCAGGGGAAGTATGCTGCCGAGGTAAATGCCGACCGCGACATGGGCAAGGCTATCAAGCTGGAACATACGCCCACCGTATACATCGTCAGCAGCCGCCATCCGGATAAGCCGTACGTGGAAATGAAAGATGCCAGCCAGCTCTATGCATTAATTGACGCGATGATGAAAAACTAGGCGTCCGGCAATGCTGCAATCGCTCTCTTAATCAGAGAACGACCGCGAGCAATCTGGCGAGAAGCAGGATTGATATTCCAATAGCGGCGATGCTGTTGGCCCTTAGCGAGCGATAGCTCGCCACCCAGGGAAACATCAGAACATCGAACAGCGGGCGGATTTTTTCCGGCCAAAATAAGCCAGCCACTCCAAATGCGAGGCAGAACTGGACCAAGAGGCATAATCCCAAAATATTCATATCTATGATTCCAATGCTAGAACCTAGCCTTATTGAAGCGCCACTTGGGCATTTCGGGGGAGATTACGAAGGTACATCGAAAATGTACTGGTCATCAAGCGAAAATTTCGGGAGCAAGATAGTTAAAGATAGAAAGATCAGGCGCGCCTGCGCGAAGAGCGCTTCTTCTTTGTTTTTGTTTCTGCCTTCTTGTTTATCCTAAGTTGCCACGCGGTGCGCAGAGCGCCCGTCAGTACGTCCTCGCTCGCCGAGGCCAGGCGGATGTGCGTCATGCCCATCCTTCCCCATCCGCCCGGAATGGGTAGGAAAACCTCGGGTAACTCTCGTACGAAATCCGCCTGCTGCTCCAGCGTGAGCTTCAGGTTGCCAAAGCCTTGGTGTTGTGAGGCAAGCGTGGCAAAGATTTTCCTCTGGACGCGGAAGTCGGGAGCGCCCATGTGTGTGCTTTCCTCCGTTCCTTCGAAACTGAGAGCAATCCTCCGGAAATCTTTCGCATTCATCGCGAATCCTGCCTAGTCTCCAAATCCGATCCCGATGGCGCGGGCGGCGCTTACCAGTTCGCCTTTCGGGTCGACCGACTTGAGGTGGCCGATGGCATGGGCCACATCGACGGACACGATCGAATCCCCGTGCAAGGCGACCATCATGCCGAAGCCTCCCGCAGCGATCAGGTCGACGGCGGCCACGCCAAAGCGCGTCGCCAGGATCCGGTCGAAGGGTGAAGGCGAACCTCCGCGCTGAATGTGACCCAGCACGCTGATGCGCACTTCTTTCTTCGAGCCGCTCGCAATGGAGTTCCCAATTAAGGTGCCAATGGAACTGGCCCGACGGTTCTCCTTCAGCTCCGGCGGCAGCTTTACGCCTTCTGCCACCACCACGATGGTGAAATGCTTGCCGATTTTTTCGCGTTCGCCAATGTAGCGGCAGACGTGCTCAACCGTGAATGGAATTTCCGGAATGAGAATGATGTGGGCGCCGCCGGCGATGCCGGCTTCGAGCGCGATCCAGCCGCAGTCGCGCCCCATTACCTCGACCACCATCACGCGATGATGCGAGGCGGCGGTCGTGTGAATCTTGTCGATGGCGTCGGTGACGGTATGCAGCGCCGTGTCGAAGCCGAAGGTGACCTGAGTGGCGGAAAGATCGTTGTCGATGGTCTTGGGGACGCCGACGATCTTCAATCCCTTCTTAAAAAGTTCGTAGCCGATCTTTTGGGAGCCGTCGCCGCCGATGCTGATGATGGCGTCGATCCCCAACTTGGCGGCATTGGCAATGACTTCGCTCGAAATATCACGCGACACTTCCTTGCCCTTCTCGACGCTTTTGTAGTGGAAAGGGTCGCCCCGGTTGGTGGTGCCAAGGATCGTGCCGCCACGCGGCAGGATACCGGAAACTTCCTTGATTGTGAGCTCGAAGGATTTTTCCGGCCAGATAAGCCCGTCGAAGCCATCAGGAATACCAATGACTTTCCATCCATACTTAATGATGGCAGCCCTGGTGGCGGCGCGGATGACAGCGTTGAGGCCGGGAGCGTCGCCGCCTCCGGTGCCGATGCCGATACAGCGAATGTCTGACATAGGAAGATCTTCGTTTGGTCGTTAGTCGTGGGTCGTTGGCCTTGGGTCGTTGGCCCCGCAATGACACCTTTACGATAATAACGGGACTGCTGGAGAGCGCAACTTACCAATGGGCGTGGCACAGATTCGGCGCCGCCACTTAGCGATCAAATACGACGTGAAGTTGAGAAGCATGGCGAAGGCTTGGAAATCCTGGTCTCGCGTAAGAAGGGGAAGGTTTCGGTCGAGGCAAGTCTGAGCGATCAGCGCTTCGCCGAGGCGCCCTTTGCGGCGCTTGGACAGTACTTTCGCCCGCAGCAGGCCGGCGCGCTGCCAGTGGAAGCGAGCAGTGGGGCACCTCCAGACTTCGTTCGGCCTGGAAGTAAGCATCCGGCGGAGCTTTGCTACGGCGTCACCGATATGACGACGGGGAGGCTTATGATGTTGCCGACAGCGGCTGTGATGCTTACGCTGCCGCTGGTCGTATTACCCGTCACCATCGTGACCGTGCCAGCG
>JAUTWY010000538.1 GCA_030838305.1 Acidobacteriaceae bacterium | reverse complement strand
CTTTCGATCTCTTGCAGCTTCTCAACACCGGACACGCGGGAAGCCTTTCCACCGTACACGCAACTTCCGCAAGGCAGGCCTTGGCCCGCTTCACGAGCTGCGTTTTGCAGAGCGGGGTGGACCTGCCGTATCGAGCCGTCAAGACCAACGTCGTTGATTCCGTCAACGTCGTCGTGCACCTCGAACGCCGCCCCGGTCGGCGCTTCGTCTCCGAAGTCGTGGAAATTCACGGCTACGATCCAGATCGCGATGAATTCAACTGCGGCTTCATTTTCGATAGTCACGAGGAGCTTGTATGAATCCCGCTGAAAAACCGGCACTGACCATTTCGTCTGCTCCAGAATACATTCTCGACAATTTCGAGCACACCGATCGCATTGCTGTGCTCGTGCTCAACCGGGAATGCGGCGAAACCATCCAGCGAATCACCAGCGCGCAGAAAGCCGCAAGTCCCGAGTTTCAGGCCTGGCTTCGTTACAAGAACGCGAACGGCTCTGACATCTATATAGGGATGAATCCGCTCAAGAAGGATGCCGCAACCCGGACCAAGGAAGAGATCGAGTCCATCAAGCATGTCTATCTCGACGTGGACCATGGCGGCTCTGAGGCCCTTGAAGCTATCGAGAATTCCAGCGCCGTGCCGAAGCCGAACTACGTGCTGAATAGTTCGCCCGACAAGCATCAGGTTGTATGGAAAGTCGAAGGCATGGATCTCGAAGAGGCAGAAGGTCTCTTGCATGCCATGGCACGCGAGTTTGGTGGCGATCCCGCGGCGACCGATGCGACTCGCGTTTTGCGAGTTCCCGGTTTTGCCAACAAGAAGTACGAGACAAATTTCTATGTCGAGGCCCGCAGAGAGTCCACGGAAACGTACCATCTCCGCGATTTCAAACTACACATCGACTCGCAGGACTCCCCACGTCATAGCTACGACAAACGAGCCAAACCGGAGTCCGCGCCGAGGACCAATTTGAGCCAGTCCGAACACGACTGGGCTTTCGCCAAACGCGCCCTCGCCCGCGGTGACGATCCAGAAGAAATCACTCGCAAGATTGCGCTCTATCGCGATCAAGACAAATCCGATCCCGAATACTACGCACGCCTGACCGTAACGAAGGCTTTGGCGGAGATTAGAAGCGCAGGTGCCACCAACACTAATGCTGTCGTTTCACCCATCGATGAGGAACGCACGTGAATCCGATTGGAGCAGTTACGCGCTTCTCCAATAAAGACGATACCGAAATGACAGCGGGCCCCGCATCGATTCCGGGCATCCGTCTTTTTAATACTCTTTGGCGTGCAAGAAAACCACGGCAAACATGCCCTCTTCGGCGTTCCAATCAGACGATCAATCTGGCATCATCGCCGAAGCGCAACCGAAGCGACGACGGAAAGGACGAAAGTCCATGAATCGTCGCAAAGGTCAAAACGGCACTGTCGTCATCTCAGGAAGTTGGTATCGGGTCAGATGGCGCCTAGATGTCGAAGGTCAGGAAAAACGCATCAACATGAACGAGAAAGTTGCACCCGTGGTTTTTGACAGAAACGGTAACCCTAAGCCGCCATCAATGGATGTGTTGCGTAGGGCCCGTGACATTGTCGAGAAATCAGGGGCAAATTCGGAAGAACATTTTAACCGTATCGTGCTCGGTGAGATCACCTTCCGAAATCAAGCGGAGAATTACCTTTACTGGGTTAGAACTCGCGATAGGGAGCCTCTCAAGGACACTTCAAGCCTTGAAGCGGCCCTCAATAAGTGGATTCTGCCAGAGGTGGGTGATTTGCCCTTGCGGAATGTCCACAATATTACCGCGAAGCCGTTAGTGAATACGATGAAACGCTCGCTGTCGGCTCGAACGGTTAATAAATATGTGGAGTACATCGGACAGGTCGTGGCTTCACTGAAGGATGGCAGAACCGGAGAACCGATCCATCCCCGCAAGTGGGATAGCTCAGTAATGGATCTTCCGATCGTCAATCCGAGAAAACAGCGCCGACCTGCACTACGGCTGGACGCAGTCAACACGCTTGTGTCGCAAAGCAACGCGCAGGAGCAAGCACTCTATGTCCTGCTCGCCGCTACCGGGATGCGAATCTCCGAGGCCCTGGCTTTGGAGACAAAGCATTTCATTAACGGCGGCCGAACGATCCAAGTCTGTCAACAAGTTGACCGGGACAAACCGCGCATCGTGGAATATCTCAAAACAGATGCCGGCTCCCGAGAAGTTGATTTGTCAACTCAAGTCGCAGAGTACCTGCGAGCATTTATGAAGAGCAAGAAAGGATTGCTGTTCGCGACCCGAAACGGCACACCTTACTTGTACAACGGCCTTCAGCAACGTTGGCTGACACCTCGACTTCAGGCCATGCAGATCGACGAAAAAGGAATGGGATTTCATGCCTTCCGTCGCTTTCGAAAGACTTGGCTAAGAGGAGAGAGATGTCAGGAAGACATTAACAATTTCTGGATGGGACACCAGCCCGAGACGATGTCCGAGCTCTACTCTCGCATGGAGTTTGAGTTGGAGCGTCGCCTCGCGGAAGCTGAGAATATCGGCGTTGGATTCACAGTTCCAACCTCAGAAATTGCTCCAAATTGCTCCAAGTGCTCCCAAAGCTCCAAGATTTCGGAACAATCGGTTGTCGAATTGGTGTTGCAACTTTAGTAGAATCAACGAGTAGCCAAGAATGCGCCCGTAGCTCAGCTGGATAGAGCGTCTGCCTTCTAAGCGGGGAATCAAATTTACCAAATCTTGCCGGAGCCGACGCAACCCGCTAAAAAGTAGCAAGTTGCAGCAAATCGAGGCAAACCGTTTTCTCCTT
>JAUTWY010000502.1 GCA_030838305.1 Acidobacteriaceae bacterium | reverse complement strand
ACGGACGTGATTTCGTGCAGCTTGCAACTTTGACGCCTGGCACAACTCAGGAAACCAATCCCAATAGCTTTTTTAACGGTGGCCCAAGCAGCGAAGTGTCGACTCGCGGATCCTATTCGCTTTCGGTAGGCGGATCGCGTCCTCAAAGTACCGACTGGCTGCTCGATGGCAACGACAATAACGAACTGACCGCCGGCGGCATTTCGATTCTGCCTTCGATTGATGCCATCCAGGAATTCAAGGTTCTAACCTACAACTATTCGGCGGAATGGGGCACTCGAGCGGGTCCGACCGTGCTGGTGACGACGAAGTCCGGATCCAACCAGTTTCACGGATCGCTTTTTGAGTTTTTCCGCAATACAAAACTCGATGCGCGGAGCTACTTCGCTTCGTCGCGCGAAAAATTTAATCTCAACCAGTTTGGAGGCGCTCTAGGGGGCGCGATCCAAAAAGACAAGACTTTCTTCTTTATTGATTATCAGGCTAAGATGCAGCGAAGGGGTGTACCGTTCAACGGTTTTGTACCCACAGCCGCAATGCGGACAGGCGATTTTTCCGCGGACCTCTTTGGGGTTGTGCCTCAAACTTATTCACAAATTCTGTTTAACCCTTACGCCACGACTGCGGGGACGCGGCCTGCTTTCATGTGCACCGGGTCGAGCACGGGTCCCGCCATTCCGGCGAATCCTGATGGGACTCAAACGGGCGGGGTGCCTTGCAACAAGATTCCGTCGAACCTCCTCGACCCAGTCACATCGCAGATGGTTAATCTTTATCCGCTTCCAACCCCCGGTGTGGCTCCGGGATCAGTCTTCAACTTTACCAGCGTCCCAGTGAGAAAACTCAACGAGGGAGAGTTCGATATTCGCCTCGATCACAACTTCTCCAGTAAAGATTCAGTCTTTGCCCGCTTCAGCTATGATCAGGCCGTTTCCTTTGTTCCTGGCGGTTCCCCTGGGTTCGCCGAAGCTAACGCATTTGCCAGTACGCAAGACATTACCAACCACGGTCGCAACGTCGCTTTGTCTGAGACCCATATCTTTTCCGATCGCACTATCAACCAGTTCAACGCCGGCTTTAATCGGATATTCAACCACATTTTGTCGTTCGGCGACCGCAGTTGCGAATCCGCGAACCTCGGCATCCCGGGCGCTAACTTAGATAGCAGTTGTCCTTCGCTAGGTGTGGTTCCCCCCGGCCTTTCGCAGTCGAAGAAGGACTGTATTAGTTGCGGCCTCACTTCGACCAGTATTGGGGGACCGTACTGGTCACTGGGTGATCGGGGATTTGCTCCGTTCCAGGGTGGAACGAATGTCTTCTCGATTTCTGACTCCTTCGATATGATCCGCGGAAACCACGACATCCGAGTTGGCGGCGGCTTCCGTGACATGCAGATGAACGTCGAGACCAACGCGTTCCAAGACGGTTTCTGGGTTTACACCAACACGTGGACGAGCGCTGTGTCGGGTGGATTCGCCGGCAGTGGCGGCGGCGACAATATGGCGGACTTTCTCCTGGGTATGCCAGATTTGGGTCTCCACGATCAGACATTCCAAGGCGCTACAACTGGCCGCCGCTGGAAGCTGATCCGACCCTTCGTGCAGGATGATTGGCGGGTGTCGAAGAACCTGACAGTAAACCTCGGCCTCGCCTGGGCCCTGGTCACACCGATCACTGAGGCGCACAATCGTCAGGCCAATTTCGACATTCAGACCCTGACCTACCTCATCCCTGGGCAGGGGTCGGATGCGCGGGCCGGGATCAAGATGGACAAGACGGCGTTCGAGCCCAGAATTGGGTTGGCATGGAAGCCGATGGGCAGCCAGACTACGGCAGTTCGCGCAGGCTACGCCATTTTCCACGATTCCTCGTGGAACCAGGGTGGTCAGGGCCTTTGGGAGAATCCGCCGTTCTTTATGGAATCGGCCGTAGGCTCGTTCTTCTTCCCCGACCTCTGTCCGTTTTCAGCGCCGAACTCGGGCGGCGCGCCGCCGGCCTGCGCCAGTTTGGGCACGACCGGATTGCCCGCCTCCGCTGGCTTCCCGGTTTTTGCCGCCTCGCCAGGACTTGGCAGCTTCGCCGGAACGGTTCAGTCCCAGAATCTTGATTTCAAACAGGGTCGAGTTCAGCAATTTAACCTAAGCATAGAGCACCAGTTCCCCGGCAGCATCGTACTCACTGCTGGGTATGCAGGATCTCGCAGCCACCACATTCTGGTTGACGGAATGAATCTGAACGCCTCTTCGCCCAACGCATGTCCCGGCGGTCTTGACCCTGTACTCGGTTATACGCTTGGCTGCGGCACACCCGTTGCGCCTGCCGGACCATTCACCACCGTGGCGGCCACCAGCGACTCTGGCTCTGCCCGCTATGATTCTCTCCAAGTGAAGGCAGAGACCAAGAGTGCACGGCACGGCATCTACGCACTTTTGGGGTACACCTACGCGAGAAACTTTGACTCCGGATTCAACGATGGCCTCGGCTCCACAGCTGGTGCAACCTATTGGCCCCTACCCGGAACCACGAGGGCCGACTGGGCATTGTCTCAAATCCAGCTCAATCACAATTTTACGGCTAGTGTGATCTACGACTTGCCCTTCGGAAAAGGCAAACAGTTCGGCTCTTCCTGGAACGGACCCCTCAATGCCGTGCTGGGAAACTGGGAGGTTGACGTTATTGAAAAAGCTACCTCCGGCTTTCCGATTTTCATGATTGCTAGTAGCAACAACTCCGGTACGAACTTGACCAACAACGGAAACAACTTCAACCGTCCAGACCAGTTGTGTAGCGCCAAGTCCAGCCACCCCACGCTAAGCGAGTGGTTCAATACGCAATGCTTTGCCGCCCCGGCTAACGGAGAACTCGGGAATGCGCCCCGTGCTCCCGCCTACGGCCCGCGTTTTGTGAATACTGATTTCTCCGCCATCAAGCACTTCGTGCTTCCCTATCGCGATGGCATGATGCTGGACTTCAGGGCGGAGTTCTTCAACATATTCAACCATTCACAGTTCGGTCAACCGGGATCGGATGTTGAGTCGAGCACTTTTGGGGTCATCAGTTCGACGGTGAACAATCCCCGGTTGATTCAATTTGCCCTTAAGCTGAAGTTCTAGGGCAGTGATTGAATCAGGTCTCTCAACTCACGGCAGACTGGATTGATTCAGTCTGCCCTTAAATTTTCTGCCTCAATTTGCCATTCAAGCGCAACCGGAGGAATGATGGCTCGTTGTACGCCTAGACTCGCGCTGGTATTTCTACTTGCGATAACGTTTTGTTGCACGGCGCTGGCCCAGAAGATCAAGGTCATCGTCGATCAGGACGCGCGCGGTCCCGGCACTAGCGACCAGCAGGCCATCCTCGTGTTCCTGCAGTCGGAGAAGTTTGACGTTCTGGGCATCACTACGGTCAGCGGGGACCAGTGGGCGAAAGAAGAAACCCAGCATGTGCTGCGCCTGCTGGAGATTGCCGACCGAACTGACGTCCCGGTAATTCAGGGGGCGGAATTCCCGTTGCTAAACTCAAAGGAAGAAAGCGAGCGCTGGGAAGCGCTCTACGGAAAGCTGGAATACAAAGGCTGCTGGACCGAAAGGTTTGAGGCGAACCGCTCCACGATTTACGATGAGCCTTATCATGCGCCGGACGTTGTCCCTCCGATGCGGGAGGGGGAGCCTCACATTCACGTGGCGCCCGGCACCGCTGCGGAATTCATTGTGCAAATGGTGCACAAGTATCCGGGAGAGGTAGTGCTTTGGGCCGGCGGTCCGCTGACCAATTACGCTCTCGCCTTGAAGCTGGACCCCTCCGTCGCAACGCTGGCAAAAGAGTTTGTCCTGATGGGCGGCGGGCTTTATGCCGACAAGGGCGGAATCGATACCAGGGCGATCGATGCCCGACGTGAATTCAACTGGTGGTTCGATCCAGAGGCGGCCCGCATCGTGCTGCGCGCGCCGTGGAAGAAATTAACCATCACACCGATCGACATCTCAGTGAAGACTCGCTTCACCACCGAGATGAAGGCCACCATCGCCAAAGCGAATACACCGGTGACCCAATATCTCGACAAGTACTCGCTGCCGGGCTATATGTGGGACGAGATTGCAGGCGTGGCAATGCTTGATTCATCCATTATCACGGGGAAGAAGCAGCTCTACATGGATATCGATGTCGACCATGGCGCCAGTTATGGCAAAACCATCTTCTGGGATTCCACGGCCAAAGTCCCACCGTTTCTGCGGCTGGCCGATGTGCAATTCGACATCGACGCGGAAAAATTCTACAAGCTCTATATTGATTTGATGACGCGGCCTTCGCGCAAGCGGTGAAGCCTTCGCCAGCAAAGTAAACCCCTTCCAGTCTAAGAGGTTCTTGATGCAAGGTAAGAGATTCGTCGCGGCCGTCGCGGTACTGCTGGCGGTAAGTTCACTCGCCTCGGCCCAGCCGCGGCGCAAAGTCATCATCAATGAAGATTGCTCCGGCCCCGGCGGCAGCAATATGCAGACGCTTCTAATGATGATTCAATCCCCGCAAGTGGAAGTCCTGGGAATTACCGTGGTTAGCGGAGATCAGTGGCGCGACGAAGAAGTCGCGCACACGCTGCGGCTGCTTGAGATCATCGGCCGTACTGACATCCCCGTAGTGCCGGGAGCAACGTTTCCGCTAGTGCGTCGCCGCGAAGAGAGTCAGTTGTGGCAGGAGCGTTACGGAAAAGTCGCCTATGCGGGCGCGTGGGATGATCGCTGGTGGCACGAGCCGTTTGTCGTAACCGCATTGCCGGAAGGCAAGCCCACGGCCAAACCCGCTGACGAAGGTGCAGTTCACTTCCTGATTCGGATGGTTCATAAGTATCCGCACGAGGTCACCATCTACGAGGGGGGGCCCATGACCAATCTGGCGCTGGCAATCTCAATCGATCCCCAGTTCGCCGAGTTGGCGCAGGAATTGGTTTTCATGGGAGGGAGCCTCACTCCGCACACGGATAATCCCGAATTTGCGAACACTCCCCGACACGAGTTCAATTTCTGGTTTGATCCGGAAGCGGCGCAGATCGTGTTGCGCGCACCCTGGAAGAAGATGGTCTGCACACCAACCGATATCTCGATCAAGACCCACTTGACGCCAGCAATCACCCAGCAAATCGAGGCGAGTGGAACAGCCCTGGCGCGTTATGTCGCTCGTTTTGCCATGTTCACCCCAGGCGCGGACATTATGTGGGACGAAATCGCAGCGGCCGCATGGATCGATCCCAGTCTAATCACAGGGCGTGAGAGTCGTTACATGGAAGTAGACCTTGACCGTGGAGCAGGATACGGGAACACGCTGACTTGGACCGCGAAAGATAAGCCAAAGCCGGCTGGCCAGCTTGTCGAAATCCAGATGGATTTGGATCTGGAGAGATTTTATAAAATGTTCGTCAGCTTGATGAGCGCCACGACATCCAGCGTTCATTGAAATGAGCGAACCTCAATTCGGTTTTGAAGATGTCGCCGGCTCCCGCAACTGGTATACAAACTGTTGTACCTCGTGCCGCTGGCGCTCGATCTCGGCCGCCTTCTCTTTTGATATTTCTTCGTACAGTTGCAGCTCCGCTTGCGCCTTCGAAGGTTCTTCCACCTGCCGGTAGGCCTGCGCCAGACGGTAGTGCGCCTCCTCCAGACTGGGCGTAGCCTGGATTGCACGTTGATAAGCCGCAACCGCGCTGGAGAAATCTTTTCGCTCCCAATAGAGAATCCCAAGTTGCAGATGAGCGAGCCCAAGTGTCGGATCAAGCTGGAGAGCCTTCTCCAGCAAGGCTTTCACCTCTGCGACAGTCTTGCCGTCCTCCGGCGATTTGCGCCGCTTCCACACGCTGACCGCGTAATAGTAATTGGCTAGAGCACTCCCTGGCTGAAGCCCGACAAATCGTTCAAGGCGTTCGATAATTGCCTCAGACGGAGCGGCCTCGAGGGCCTGCATTTTTCCCATGAAAAGATAGGGATTCTCATCAGTGGGATTCAGATCCGAAGCCTCGCAGATACGCTGCACTGCATGATCGTACGAGCCAAGCGCGTACCAGGATGCAGCGAGGCCTTCCAGCATCCGAGCGGAGTGCGGGAACATACGATTGCCCTTTGTAAACACTTCCAGAGCCGGTTCCGCGGCGTGGTGCAACAGCAGTTCGGAGCCCCAGTCGAAAAAATAAGGTTCGGCCGGATTCAGTTCCGCCGCGCGCTGATACTCTCGGACCGCTTGCAGAGGATTATTAAGTTTCTCGCAGGCCTCGCCTATCAAGTGATGTGACTCTGCCTTCTCCTGGCTGGACCTATCGATCGCAGTTAGCAATGCCTGAACGTCGGTGCGCGCTCGTTCATAATCACCGGTGTTCGCACGGGCCAGCGCCAACCGGTAGCTGCTGTCATAGTCGTTGGGCTTCAATTGTGAAGCCCGTTCAAGAAAGTCGAGAGCGTCTGCCGCCCACCCCTCATCGACAAGCAATTTTCCCAATTGATAATTCGCGTCAAAGTTCGCGGGTTGGCTTTCAACGGCTTCGCGCAAAGATTCTTCCTTTGTGGCGTTGGAACGAAGCGGGACGGCGCCCAACGGTTGCTTGCTCAGCGAGGCCGTTACCTTAGCCAGCGCCTCCCGATTTCTGACAATCGTATCGGAGCCATGACCACCTAAATTTGTGGTGTCAGTTACCCCGGCAACGGTGAAGTGCGGCTCATCAAAGAATTCAGGAAGTTCGGACGAAGAATCGCGGGGCCCTGATTCT
>JAUTWY010000462.1 GCA_030838305.1 Acidobacteriaceae bacterium | reverse complement strand
TCTTCGTGAGCACGAGATGGCGCGGCGCGCGGACCTCTTTCTGCATCCCAACCCGGGAACCGATCTCTTCTGGCTGAACGCCATTACGCGCTACCTGCTGGACAACGGCCTGGCACATACCACGTTCATCGATCAGTGGGTGAACGGCCTCGATGCGTACCGCGCGAGCCTCGAGCCCTTCACGTTGGACGAGGCGTCGCGCGTCAGCGGCCTGCCGGTCGAGACGCTCGAAACCGTCGCGCGCGAGATCGCGAACGCGAAACGCATGTGTGTGCTGTGGGCGATGGGCGTCACCCAGCACCATCAAGGCTCGGACACGTCGACTGCAATTTCGAACCTGCTGCTCGTCACCGGCAATTACATGAGGCCTGGCACCGGTGCGTATCCGCTTCGCGGGCACAACAACGTGCAGGGTGCGAGCGATCACGGATCGATGCCGAACACCCTTCCCGGGTACCAATCCGTCGACGATCCGGCGATCCGTGCGCGCTTCGAAGCGTCGTGGAAGGTGAGCCTGCCGACGGCCAAGGGGCTCGACAACCACCAGATGGTGGACGCCATTCACGACGGCCGGCTCAAGGCGATGTACCTCATCGGCGAGGAAATGAGCATCGTCGACTCGAACGCGAACTACGTGAGCGCCGCGTTCGAGAAGCTGGACTTCTTGGTCGTCCAGGATGTGTTCTTCAGCCACACCTGCCAGTTCGCCGACGTCGTGCTGCCGGCGTCGCCGAGCCTGGAGAAGGACGGAACCTTCACGAGCACCGAGCGGCGGATTCAGCGGCTTTATCAGGTGTTGGAGCCGCTCGAAGGCTCGCTGCCCGACTGGCGAATCATTCAGGACATCGCCAACCGGCTCGGCGCGAACTGGCAGTATCAGCATCCCTCCGAAATTTATCGCGAGGTCGCCTCGTTGACGCCCTTGTTCGCGGGCGTGACCTACGAGAGGCTTGAGGGATTTAAGTCTCTTCAGTGGCCGGTTGCAGCCGACGGAACGGATCAGCCACTGCTTTATACAAAAGGATTTGCCTTCCCGGATGGCAAAGCAAGACTGTTCCCGCTCGCCCTTTCAGGGCCGACGGACCAGCCCAATGCCGAATTTGATCTCCATCTGAATAATGGACGCCTGCTTGAACATTTCCACGAAGGCAATCTGACCTACCGAGTCGCAGGAATTCGCGAGAAGACCCCCGATACTTTTGTCGAAGTCTCCCCCGACTTGGCCAAACAGCGTGGCATTCAAAGCGGCACTTGGGTGCAGCTCACCTCACGTTACGGACAGGTTCGCGTGCGCGCTCTGGTTACCGACCGGGTCCACGGCAAGCAACTCTACATGCCCATGAATTCGGTCGAGAGCCCGGTAAACCGGCTGACCAGCAGCCACACCGACGCAGTGACCCACACGCCCGCGTACAAAGAAGCTGCGGTTCATCTCCGCGTGCTGCCGGAAGTCGGCGAAAGTCCGCTGCCGCGCATCAACCATCGCTTCGGCCATCCAACGCCTCAGCATGGCGTCGAGGTGGAACGCAAGTGGAAGCGCGCGGATTATCACGTGCCCGGTAACGGCCTCGTTCAGATTCAAACGAATTGATTTAAGGATGGAGAACTATGGCTAAACCGATTTCTCTCCAGTTGCCCAAACGCGACCCTCAAGAAGAACTGCGCTCTCGCTTGGAGAAAGCGCCGGACGAACATGCCGAAGCGCTGCTAGCCAGTCTTGACGTACTGCAAGCATTGCATGACCAAGGCGTCCTTGAACTATTGCGCGGCGTGCTCGGCGGCGGCAACAAAATCCTTGAAATCGTTGTGGACGCCAGCAAATCGCCAGAAGCGATTCGCGGAATCCGCAATCTCGTAATTATCACCAAGATTCTCGGATCAATGGATCCAGAAGTACTGAAGAAATTTACCGAATCCATTCCTGATGCCCTTGTCGGCGCAGCGAAGGCGCAAGAAACGGCGCCACCAGGCTTCTGGGAATCCTTCCGCATACTTCGCAGTAGGAACCTGCGTCGCGGTCTCGCGGCCGCGAATAATCTGCTCGAAGCGTTAGGGACGAACTTCTCCACTCAGAAAAGTTGACCCTGCAACTTAAAGAATGTAAAAGGTCCGTTTGTCGAGGCTTGTGCCCTCGGTGCGGCGTGCGCTGCGTGAAGCCACGCAAAGGGCCGAACGTAAGCGGGCCGAGGAGTCGCTCCGCCAGAGCGAGGCTTGCTTGGCGGAAGCGCAGAGGCTGAGTCATACGGGGAGCTTCGGCTGGAGGCCCTCCACCGGCGAGATCCTTTGGTCAGAGGAAACCTTTCGCATCTTCCAATACGGCCGAGCGGCGAAACCGGCCATCGACCTTGTCCTCCAACGGGTTCATCCGGATGATGTCGTCCTGGTGAAACAGACGATTGAACGCGCGTCGCACGATGGGAAAGATTTTCAGCATGAATATCGCTTGATGATGCCCGATGGTGCGGTCAAAGATGTCCACGTGGTGGCTCACGCTGAACGAGATGAGACGGGTGAGATCGAGTTTGTCGGAGCGGTAATGGACATCAGCGACCGAAAGCGTGCTGATGAGGAACTCCGCAAAGCGAAGCTCGTGCGGAACAGCATCTTCGACTGGTGGTGGACACGACTCCCGCGATGCTAACCAGTTGCCGCCCTGACGGTCACCTTGATTACGTCAATAAAGGTTGGCTGGATTATTTCGGGTTTTCGTGCGGTCTCAATGGCCAGCGCAATTCATGATAACCACTCAACGGTACCGCCAAGCCGCACATTGCGTCTTCAACTCTGCTATACAGGGAGCGGCTCGCGGCTAGGACGTGAGATGCCTAGCTTTTGCATCCGGAAGTAAAGCGTAGACCTCTTGATTCCCAGCCGGGCAGCAGCTCCGCTGGGGCCCGCGACAACCCAACGCGTCTGCTCTAGAGTCTTGAGTATGTGATCTCGCTCCGCTTCTTCCAGCGTAACTGCCTGGCACTCCATCCCCGCGGGATTCTCCAACGTCGACAGCGGAGGCCGCAGAACATTTCCCGAGGTAAGGATTACGCTCCGCTCGATAAAATTCTGCAACTCGCGAATGTTTCCGGGCCAAGGGTACGAGGTAAGTTCTGACATCGTTTCCGGGAAAATCTCGTCGATTTGCTTACCCATTCGGTGCGCATAAATCGTCACAAAGTGTTCCACCAGCGCCGGAATGTCTTCGCGACGCGCTCGTAGTGGTGGCAACGAAATTGGGAACACGTTCAGCCGGTAGTACAGGTCGCTCCGAAATTCGTTGCGCTTGGCCATGGCTGCCAAATTTCGATTGGTCGCCGCGACCAGGCGAACGTCTACTTGATGAGTCCGCGTGCTGCCCAAGCGCTCGAACTCCTGCTCCTGCAGGACCCGCAGCAGTTTGGGTTGCAAGGCCGGCGGAATGTCTCCCACCTCATCCAGGAACAGCGTCCCTTTATCCGCCAATTCGAAGCGGCCGATTTTTTGCGCGATAGCCCCGGTGAAAGCGCCACGCTCGTGGCCAAAGAGCTCGCTTTCCAGTAGATCGAACGGAATTGCTGCGCAATTCAATTTTACGAATGGCCGTCCGCACCGTGCGCTCAGATTATGGACGGCACGCGCAATCAGCTCCTTGCCCGTGCCAGTCTCGCCTTGAATGAGAACCGAGGAATCCGTCGGCGCGACCTGCTGAACTTGCTTGAGCACTGCTTCCAAAGCAGTGCTGTTGCCTATGATCTGTTCAAATCTGCGTGGACCACGATCCTGTTCGACGGGTCCGAATGTTGCGACAGCGGCCACGGAAGACCTCCTTGCGTACCCTACTGCGCGCTTCCACTAACTGGCTCAACTCTCCAGGGCCGCCCGAACACTCTCCAGCAGTACTTCGTCGTTGAACGGTTTAGCCATAAACTCCACTGCGCCTGCACGCAACGCCTGCATCCGCATTTTTTCATCGCCGTGCGCAGTTATGAAAATGATTGGAATCCTGCATTTTTCGGCATTCAGCTGCGCCTGCAGCTCGAGTCCGGACATTCCCGACATACGGATATCGGCGATTAAGCAGCCGGCCTGGCGCTGTTGGCCGGATTTCAGGAATTCCTCGGCCGAGGCAAACGTTTGTGCCGGCAAGCCAACCGCTTTCAGCAGGCCCTGTAGCGCGCCGCGTATCAAATCATCGTCATCCACAATCGCAACCATTTTGGTCTTCTCCCGAGGAGCCATACCAGCAATCTAGCACGTCGTCAAAAATTGGCAATTATACTTTGGTATGAGCGTCCAAACGCCTGAGCGCCCGCACCTTAGACCGCGAACTCCCGCAAGGAATAGGTGGTAGCGTCTTTTAAGGGCAATTCAAGGAGCAATTCTTTTCATTTCACGGGGTATTTGGCTGCAGTGCCTGACAGCGTTCGGGGAACTTTCGGCGTCTAGGCGCGGAATTACAATCGACGGGACCAGCTAGTGCCAAACGCCATGTGGCATTAGCAGGCTCTTGCGATTACCTGTTTATCACATGGAGTTCTGCCACGCCCCGGTTACTCCACAAGGAGATTGTCATCCATGCGAAATCGCACTTATACAATTGGTTGCGGACTTCTGCTCACGTTCGGAATCGCCAGTCTCGCGATAGCTCAGGGCAATGGCTCACAGCAGCCCCCGGCAAGTCAGCAACTTCAGCGTATCCATACGCCGCAATCGATCGACGAGAAACTTGTTCAGCTGACGAAAGATCTGGAACTAACACCGGAACAGCAGAAGCAGGTCAGGCCCCTGCTCGAGGAGCATCACGATAAGATTCAGGCGCTTTTGGATAAGAATCCCACGAAGTCCCGGCAACAACTCGCTCCGCAGATTCACGCTATTAGCGACGAAACCCATCACAAGATTCACGCTTTGCTTAACGACCCTCAGAGAGAATTGGAAAAGGCAATGCAGCACCACGAACACAATGGCGCAGAAAACAAACGCTCGGCCCCGCCTGCGGCAACGCCCCCAGAGCCATGAGACCAAGCCCAGCACGGGTAAACACCTGACCTTAGCCTTAGCCGTAGTCGTTAGTCAGAAGCGATTTGTGTCTGCAATTGCTGGGGCAGGATAGGGACTACCGGCAAACGGATTTCCACAAACATCACAGCAAATCCGGATGCGATTCCGGAATCGCTCAATGGCGAAGCTGCGCGTCTTCTAGAACAGGAATTTGAGGGCCAGTTGAATCAGCCGCGGGTCCAGGGCCCCCTGAATTTTTCCGAAATTCGGTGAGTTGATGTCGTTGTTTGGCAAGCGATAATTGGTCTGATTGAAAACGTTGAAGAACTCCGCGCGGAATTGAAGGGTCTTGGACTCACGGATGCGGAAGTTCTTGATGGCCGCAACATCCCACTGAGTAAATCCCGGGCCTTCGACAATATTGCGGCCTTCATTGCCAAATCTCTGCGGCTGGCCGTTGGGCTGAAGTTGCTGGAACGCGGAAGTGTTGAACCATTCCGCAGTGGTATGCGGGCCGGAGTTTGGATTTCCAATCAAGTTGGGCCGGTCGCTGGAGAAGCCGGAAATTTCCGGAGCTCCACCCTGCAGCGAGACGTCCCGCGAGTCATACACGGTGAACGGCGTGCCGCTCATGATCGTGGTGATGCCATTGAGTTGCCAATTCCCCAGGACGGATTGATACCAATTCTCTGGCTGCCTCCAGAATGGCAGGTTCCACTCATAACTCAGAACAAAGCGGTGCCGAGCATCGAAGATCGAACGACCCCGTTCGGCACCAAGATCAAAGGGATTCTGCGCCAGATCATTTTCCCCGGCGGTGCTCTGCGCCGCTGACCCAGTAATATTGAACGAGGAAACGTCATCAAGTGTTTTCGAAAGCGTGTAAGAGGCTAAGAACGAGAATTGCTGGTTGAATCGCTTCTTCAGACTGACTTGGAGTGCATTATAGTTTGAGTTGGCGATACCGGCAATTAAACCCACCGAAGAGAAATTGCAAGGAGAGGGCTGGGCGATGTTGCACCCGGAATAGAGTCGACGCTGGTCAGCATTGTTAGCCGTACTACCGGCGGGAAAAGTAGTGGGGTTTCCCTCAATAAAGCGCGGCAGTTTGGTGCCCTTGGTTCCCACGTACCCGACTTGCAGCAACCAGTTCGAGCCGAAACCTCTCTCAATGTTCAGGTTCCAATCCTGCGCGTATGGCAGACTTAAATTTTTGTCGAGCGTCAATAGCGTCATGGGCTGCGCGAAGGTGCCGTAGAACGGATTGCCTCCATTGTAAGGATCGGAAAAATTGGGAAGGCTTATTTGCGGCGTTTGCAAATAGGGGGGAGCACTAATGGGGGTCTGCAGCGGGCCACCCTGGCC
>JAUTWY010000441.1 GCA_030838305.1 Acidobacteriaceae bacterium | reverse complement strand
CAGTATCCGAGTGTGTGTTTGTCTAAGCACCGCGTTGCGCAAGATCGCGTAGGCATCCCCGATTACAATTCGCCCCTGGCACCGTAGAACGGTACTGTCTCCCAATTTCTGTGCGGTCGCATTCAGCATGACTATCTCCTTGGCTCATCCTGAAGATTTCGGAATCAGAGCTGAGCTTCTTGACCGGTCTCGTCCGATTGAACCTCGGCTCTACTTGTATGTCGAACGGGAGTTGGCGAGATCGACTGATTCTCGGTCTTTTTTTTTGGTTCTATTGGCAGCGCCCTGCCTCATCCACATAACCCTTCTCCGAGGCTTATCTGAGTTCATCAGGCGGTATCGAGGGCATCCCATCCGCTATCGCTATAAACAAGAGAATGCTCTGGGAATCCGCGATCACGACGAGCACATTGGATTCGTCGCCCAGGACGTACAGAAGGTGATCCCGGAAGCCGTTACCGAGAACAGCCGAGGCTATCTGCTGGTGAATAATGACCCCATCCTGTGGGCCATGCTGAATGCGATTCAGGAGCAGCAGCGGCAGATTCAGGAGCAGCGCCAGCAAATCCGAACGCAGCAACGGCAAATTGCCAGTTTGAATGGCAAGCTGGGAGTTCTAGAAGCAGCCTTGCGGACGACCGGACACACTGGAAAATTAGCAGCCGTTGCCCACTCGTCGAACCCGAACCTCCACTTGTCGTCTGCCGAGGCGAGTTGCACGCGGCCAGGGGGACAGTAACCTAGCCAGCTCCAGGATGGTCGGTAGTTCGGAAGCAATGGACTGTCGATCGGGATGTCCGCTGTCGCCGTGGCAAAGGCTACACTCGCAATTCTTTGTAGTTCGACCGCCTTGCACTGGGGAGTCCGATTTGTCCGTCACATGCGTTGCGGTCGATTTTGTAGACGGTCCCCGCACTCATCTCTAGGCAAATCTTCAGTATTTATTCGGGCCGGCGTGCTAGAGCACCTGGTGCAAGACCACGTGGGCGGATTTGCAGCCCCGGTAGGTTGAATAGGCTCACTCAAGGCTCGCCGTTTTAGCGTGACATGAGGAATTGCACTTCCTGTTCAATTTCCGAGATCGCGATCGGAGCCAGACTTCCCTCGCGCAAATTCCGATTTAGCTGAAGCAATTTCGTTTGCTTGAATGCGGTCCATTGAGCGATACCTTCTTTGACACGCCGGCTAGATTCTTTGTACACAGCAACCGCTTGCGATGGCACGGCACGATCTCCACCCTCGACAACACGCAGTGCTGAAGCCATGTCGATATAGTCGTCTTGCAATCCTCTATTCTGATGTTTAAGGTCTTCTCTATTGGAAAGAATCTTTGCGATTTCCGATTTAGCATCTGCCAAAGCCGCCGTGAGAGTGGGGTTCTGTCTAACTTTCTGCTCAACGTCCGGCAGTTGTTTCTGTACCGAAGCGATCTCGGCGAGGGCGCGGCGTGCGTCGATGGCTTCGTCGAAGATCTGACGACCGAGTTGCTCCTGCTGCTGAAGCACTTCGGCAGTGGCGGGCGAGCGCGGGTCCATGATGACCTTTAGTGGTTGACTCTGCGTGGTTCCGTCGACCGTCAGGCGGACTTGAAAGATTCCCGGCGCTACCTTTGGGCCGCTGGGATTGTGATATTGGGATTCTTCATCCGCAGCGGGTCCGCCGGAACTGCCCCACTCAAGACTCCAGAGAAAACGATGCATTCCCGGAGTTGTCTGCACGGATTCGGGCTTGGGAAACCATCGCTCCGCGACCGGAAGAGCGGCATGCTTCTCCGTAGATTTATCTTCCGACGAGAATTTTCGGACTAGGTTTTTGTGCCCATCGTAAATTTCCAGCGTGACCGTACCGGCCGAAGACTTGAGAAAATAGTCGATCACGGCGCCGGCGGGAGGGTTTTCGGCGGTTGGTTCCTCGGGCGGGAGCGGTGTTCCCACGAAGGAATCGTTATCAATGCGAAAGGCTGGCGCGGGATGGTAGAGCCAAAATCCGTTTTCCCTTGCCGCTTCTGACGTCTGGCGCAACGGTGTGACATTGTCTAAAATCCAGAAGGAGCGGCCATGCGTGGCAATGATCAGATCATCGCCGTGAATCGTGAGGTCGCGAACGGACGTAACCGGCAGATTGAGTTGCAAGGATTGCCAGTGATCACCGCCGTCGAAGGATACGTACACGCCCAGTTCGGTTCCGGCAAAGACCAGTGACTTAGTCTCAGTGTCCTCGCGAATAGCACGCAGGAAAGAATCCGGCGCGATGCCGTTTGTAATCAATGTCCAAGTGGATCCATAGTCGCGCGTTCGATAGAGATAGGGGGTACGATCATCTAGGCGGCTGCGATCCACCGCCGCGTAGGCAACGGCCGGATCAAAGCGCGAAGCCTCGATGAATGAAATCTTGCTCCAGTCGCTGAGGCCATGGGGTGTCACGTCCTTCCAGGACTTTCCCGCATCGCGCGTGAGGTGAATTAATCCTGTGTCGCTTCCGGCCCAGACTAGATCACGGTTTAGAGCCGAGGGCGCAATGGTGAACACTACGCCATACCCTCGCTGTTTCGCATTTTCGATCGTAGGCGGTCCTGGCGATTTGCTATCTCCCAACTGCTGCGTCGATCCGGTGAGATCCGCGCTGATGGTCTGCCAGTGCAGACCCCCGTCCACGGTTTTCATCACATATTGCGTACCGAGATAGAGCGTAGTGGCGTCGGCGGGTGAAAACAGCAGGACTGGAGTCCAAGGATCCCTGTATTTTCGCTGATTGATTTCCGAACCAAAGTTCAAAGCTGGCCACGGAGAAATATCCTGGCTCAGTCCGGTTCGCTTGTTGAAGCGGTCAACGCTGCCATAAGTTCCACTCAGATAGACGATGGTCGAGTCTTTAGGATCGGGCGCCATGTATCCGCTCTCACTTGCGCCGGAGGGAAACCAGTCGCGGGGCGTGATTTGACCGTGATCTGTTCGGCTCAAGACAGCAGCGCTCCCGCTATCTTGTTGCGCGCCGTATACGACGTAAGGAAACTGGTTGTCGGTGATCACATGGTAGAGCTGAGCCGTGGGCTGGTTGTACCAGGAGGTCCAAGTCTGGCCGCGGTCGAGACTGATTGTGGCGCCCTGATCCGTTCCTAGAACCATCCGGGAGGAACTCTCGGGATCGATCCAAATTTGGTGATAATCATCTCCGCCGGGCGCTCCGCGGACAATCGAAATCGTCTTCCCTCCGTCTTCGGATCGATAGAGAGCTACATTTGGGATGTAGATGACATCGGGATTGTTGGGATCGATTGTGATGTTGTTGAAATACCAGGCGCGGCTGGTGAGACGTGGATCTGCATTCTGAAGGACCCACGTCTCGCCGCCGTCATCAGAACGATAGAGGCCAGATTTCTTTGCTTGTATGAGGGCGTAGACTCGCTTGCCGTCTGGCGCAACGTCAACGCCAATGCGTCCCCAATCGCCCTCAGGTAATCCCTTGCCGTTGAGGTGCGACCACGTCTTGCCGGCGTCCTGGGAGCGATAGAGGGCGCCACCGGGTCCGTCGATAGCAGCATACGTGCTCCATGGAGGACGATGCGCATTCCATGTGCCGGCAAGCAATATCTGCGGATTGCCGGCACAGACCGCCAGATCTGAGACGCCAATTGCGGACCCGGCATCGAGCGTCTTAGTCCAATGCGTTCCTCCATCGACAGACTTGTATACACCGCGTTCTGCGTTTGGACCGTAAGCATGACCGAGCGCTCCGACGTAGACGACGTTCGGATCATGCGGATCGATCACGATCCGGCTGATTTGGCGCGTGTCCTCAAGTCCGATGTGGATCCAGGTAGAGCCGCCATCGGAGGATTTGTAGACCCCATTTCCCGAGGACAGATTAGAACGAATGTCGGACTCGCCGGTTCCGGCGTAGACAGTCTTGGGATCGGAGGGAGACACTGCGATCGCGCCAATGGAACCGACTGGCTGGCTATCGAAAATTGGGGTCCAGACCGTTCCGGCATCAGTAGTTTTCCAAATCCCGCCATTCACGGCGCCAAAATAGAACGTCGTGGAGTCGCCAGGAACCCCGGCGACTGCGACTACCCGGCCGCCGCGGAATGGCCCAATCAGGCGCCATTTAAGCCCATTGAACAATTCCGTAGGAACAGACTGTGCGATCGCTGAAGGGGCGAGCAAAAGGAAAAGGAGCGTGGTACAACTGCGGTTCAAATACGATCTGAGTTTATGCAAGCGGCCATCCCCCGGTTTGGATAGCCAGTCTACTTGAATAGGCTCGCGTTCTTAAAGCGGTTGAAGGTGGCCGGTGAGGAAGTGGCTTGCTTTGGGGTCGAAGCTAGCATGCCATGGTCAATTCAGTTGGCCTTGCCGTCCGCCACCACAGGGCAGCATTCGGGTCGCTCTGGCAAAGTTGATCGGTCCCATCCACCACCGAGGGCCTGAATCAGCAACACAGTGTTCGCCATTCGTCGTCCCAGGATATTGACCGCCATGACTTCATCGGCAAGCGCGGCGCTTTGCGCGGTGATCACTTCGAGATAACTCGTGACCCCGCCTTTGTAGCGAGTGACGGAAAGGTCCAAGGATTTCTGTGCGGCCACCACCGCTTCATCCTGGACCTTGGCTTCGTTTTCCAGAATTCTCACCGCCGCCAGATTGTCTTCCACCTGTTGGAATCCAGTGAGTACGTTTTCTCGATAGGCAGCGACTTGAAAGTCATAAGCCGCACGAGCCTGGTCGTTGACGGCACGCCGTCTTCCGCCATCGAAGACAGTTTCCACAGCGGACAGTCCAAACGACCATAGGCCGCTCGGACCGTTTATGAGGGTTGTGATAGCGGAGCTCTCAAATCCTCCAGAAGCACCCAAACTGATCAGCGGGTAGTACGCCGACTTCGCGACTCCAATCTGGGCATTGGCGGACGCTACCCGCCTCTCCGCGGCAGCGATGTCCGGACGCCTTTCCAGTAGTTCGGAGGGCACGCTGACCGGAACATGCGGAGGCGGTGCGGTGAGGGGAAGCGGAGGAAGACTGAACCCGGCGGGCGGTTTCCCGATCAGAATTGCGACCGCATGTTCATACTGCGCTCGCAGCACCCCGACATCAATGGCAGCCGCGCGAGTAGTTTGCAGTTGCGTCTTCGCCTGTTCAACTTCCACTTCCGAGGCAATCCCTCCTTGAAAGCGACTTTCGTTCAATTCGAGGGCTTGCTCGTATTGCGTGACGGTGGAATTTAGAAGTTGTTCCTCAGCGTCGAGGCTGCGGGCCTGAAAGTAATCGAGGGCCAGATCCGCGTGCATGCTCAGGTTGACAGTAGCGAGGTCAGCTGCGCTGGCCTGCGCTTGTTCTCGATAAGACTCCACATTTTTTCGGACCCGGCCCCAGACGTCTGCCTGATAGGACACGCTGAATGGCAGCACGAAATCGTTGTAGGTGATGCCATCGAAAATCGACGTTGCGGGCGGACGGCGGCTGGAGATCCGCTGGCGACTGGCCGACGGGCCAGCCGTGACGGTTGGATAGTAGTCAGCCCGGTTGTAGCGCAGGACTGCCCGCGCCTGCTGGAACTGAGCTTCTGCCGCCTTCAGGTTTTGATTGCCTATATTGACTTGTTGCTCGAGCGCATCAAGCTGAGGATCTTGAAACATCGTCCACCACGTACCGCCAAGATTCTGGTCACTTGGTTGGGCGGGCTTCCAGTCCCCTGCCTCTTTATAGGCGGAAGGGGCCTGCACCACAGGCGTGTGGTACTTGGGTCCAACCACGCATCCCGTCAACTGGAGCACCGCGATTGCCATCAGACCATGTATGCAGAGCGCCCGCCACCGGTTCTCGAGCAGAATCATTTTTTGAAAGTATTTCATTTGGTATCCCCCGGCAGCGTAGCCTGGACAATTTGGACCGCCTGCCCGGAAACGATGGAGTCGGGTGGATTGATAATGACCTTGTCGTCGGGCTTAACCCCGGCGACGATCTCGATCTGATCGCCAAAATCGTGTCCTGGAGTCACGGCGGCGAGCACGACTTTGCCGTCCTTCACGATGGCGACGTGTAATCCTTCCGAGCGGAATATCAGAGTATTCACCGGAAGCAGGGAGGTGGAAGCCCGCGTTGGGACGGCCAAGTGGACCTCTGCGTAGGAGCCAGCCAGAAGCGTGCCAGTAGGATTGTCTACATCGATCTCAACCAGCAAAGTGCGGGTTGTCACGTTGATGGCTTCGGCAGTGCGGACTAGCTTTCCTTGAAACTTGCGCCCGGGAAACTCAGCCAGCCTGAGATCCGCAGTCATCCCGTTCTTGATCCCTTGCGAGTAATCCTCTGGGACGTTTACGTAAACGCGTAATTTTCCCGGTTGAGCGATGTGGAAAAGATCGGTTTTCGCTCCAGTACTGCTTCCGGAGTTAATGAGATCGCCGATATCGGTGTTGCGCGCCGTAATCACGCCATCGAACGGCGCATAAATCCTTTCGAAGGATACCAGCGCCGAGTATTGCTCCACAGCTGCCTTGTCAGCTTCAACGATTGCCTTATTTGCGTTGTAGGTACCGGCCGCGTTGTCGGCGTCCTGTTGGGCTACCGCGTTGCTTTTCAAAAGTGCCTGATACCGATTCTTGGTGATGGAGGCGAGTTCGAGATTTGCCTGCGCGGTTAACAGGTTGCTGCGCGCTTGCTGGAGTTGCTGATCGACTTCTGGCGTTTCGATAAGAGCCAGCAGCTGCCCCTTCTTGACGTGCGCCCCAATATCGAAATACCACTTCCTTAGATAACCATTCGTACGGGAATAAATGGGGGAGGTGATGAACGGTTGCACATTTCCGGGCAGGATGATTTCGTCGGTCGGTGAAGTTTGTTTTGGTGACACAACCGACACGGCGGGAAGGGCCGCTTGAGCGGTCTCCGCACGCAGAGTTGTGTTGGCTTTGACGCGGGACCAGATGCCCGACACTAACAGGGCTGCCACCGCAATCGCCGCAACCGCAAGGAGAAGCCATGATTTGCGCGAAGCCTTTCTTGTCCCGACATCGCTCGATGGGAGAGTTTGCTCGCGGTTTGTTTGTGTATCTTCAGTTTGGGGCATCATGAGAATCTCCACATGCATTGGCGTCTAGCTCCCTTGTTCCTGGGCTGTATGACGGCGTGAACTCTGTAAGACGCTGAAAAACGCAGGAACAAAAAGCAGGGTCGAAGCCGTCGCGAAAATCAGTCCCCCAATGACAGCCCGGCCAAGGGGAGCATTTTGCTCGCCGCCGTCCCCTAGTCCCAGAGCCATCGGCACCATGCCGATAATCATGGCCAACGCGGTCATCAGCACGGGACGAAAACGAGTGAACCCTGCTTCCAGTGCTGCGTTTACCGAGTCCATTCCTTCCGTCATTTTTTCCGTGGCGAAACTCACGACCAGGATGCTGTTGGAGGTGGCGACGCCCATGCACATGATGGCTCCCATCAGCGCCGGGACACTCAGATTGGTGTGGGTTATAAACAGGATCCAGGCAATCCCAGCAAGTGCGGCGGGCAGCGCGGAAATCATAATGAAAGGATCCAGCCAGGACTGAAAGTTGACTACGATCAGCAGGTATATCAGCACGATGGAAAACACTAATCCGCCCAGGAGGCCAATATAAGAGGCTCGCATGGTCTGCACCTGTCCGCGGACTACAACGTGAGAGCCGCGCGGCAATTGCTGGCGTGTGGCATGAATGATCTTGTTGATGTCACCGGCAACCCCACCGAGATCGCGACCCGCAACAGAGCCAAAGATGTCAATGACCGGTGCAACGTTGTAGTCCGAAACCACAGCCATTCCTGTTCCACGCTGGGTCGACACCAAGCTAGCCATGAGCGATGGCGCAGCAGTTGGATCCGTTCCAGTGATCGGAATGTTCTCTACAGCCTGCAATGTGTTCGCGCGATACTGGGGCGTCTGGGTAGCGATTTGATAACTGACATGATTCTTTGGATCAAGCCAGAACGACGGCGAAGTCTGGAAACTGCCGCTCAGTGATACGAGGAGGTTTTGCGCAATGTCGTGGGCAGTGAAACCGAGCTCTTCCGCTTTGGTACGCTCGACTGACAAGCGCAGATAGGGCTGATCGAAGGGCTGCTGAATTCGCAGATCAGTCGCGCCGGAAACATATCTCATCTTCGCAAGCAGTGCGTCCGCGTAGAGCCGGTTGCCCTGCAGATCGTTTCCGACGACTTGAACGTCGATCGGAGCGGGCAATCCGAAATTCAAAATTTGCGCGACCATGTCGGCGGGCAAGAAAGAGAAGGTGACGCCCGGAAACTGTTTCGGGAGCGCCAGACGAAGCTGGTGAATATAGTCATCCGTGGGATGGTGCTTGGTGGACAAAGTCACAAGAATGTCCGCATCGGACGTGCCAACCGGCGCCGAATTGCTGTAGGAAAGATTGATGCCGCTGTAAGGCAGGCCTATGTTATCAATAACGCTCTGCACCTCGGCTGCCGGGATTTCTTTGCGAATCGACTGCTCGATCTGATCGCAAAGGTTGGCCGTCTCTTCAATACGCATTCCCGTAGGAGCACGCATGTGAAGCTTGAAAGTACCGCTGTCGACGCTGGGAAAGAAGTCCCGGCCCAGCCAAGGAATCAGAATTGCCAGTGAGCCGAGGCAGAACACGAAGAACGCAATCAGGAAAGCACGGCGGTGATGGAGGCACATTTCCAGCAGGCCGCGATAGCTGCGGTGAAATCTCTCGAAGGCTGCCTCAAACCGCTTTTGCAGGCGTACCAGCGGATTGCGGCTGGGGGCGTCTCCGGCTTCCCTGTTTTCTCCCCGTAACAAGTACTTCGCCATGGTCGGAACGATGGTCCGTGATAGAAAATACGAAGCCAACATGGCGAATACCACCGCCTCCGCGAGCGGCACGAACAGGTATCGCGCCACGCCCGACAGTAAGAACATGGGAGCAAACACAATGCAGATCGAGAGTGTGGAGACGAACGCGGGGGTCGCAATCTGCGATGCACTGTCCAGAACAACTTCGTCGAGATTCTTTTCCGGCTCAGCCTCGCGGTTGCGATTGATGTTCTCGACTTCAACCGTAGCGTCATCAACCAGAATGCCGACCGCCAGAGCCAATCCACCGAGCGTCATGATGTTGATCGTTTGTCCGATCGCACTGAGCACGATAATCGAGGTCAGGATTGCCAGCGGAATCGAGGTCGCAATGATCACGGTGCTTCGCCAGCTACCCAGGAATGTGAGAATCATGAAAGCAGTGAGGCACGCGGCAATCAGCGTCTCCCGGACCACTCCACTGATCGCACCACGCACAAAAATCGATTGATCCGCCAGCGGAGTTATTTGTAGCTGGGATGGAAGGGTCGACTTGATTTGTGGCAGAAGAGCCTTGATGCCCGAAATCACGTTCAGCGTTGAGGCATTTCCCGCCTTCTGGATCGTCAACAATACGGATCGCTGCCCGTTAACGCGGACAATATTTGTCTGCGGCGGAAATCCGTCGCGTACCCAGGCAACGTCTTTGATATAGATTGTAGTGCCGCCAATGGTCTTGATTGGAATCCGGTTCAGGTCCGCGATTGTCTGCGGCGCCGCATTGGGAATGGATACGTCGTATTCTTTAGAGCCGATCTTGGATGTTCCCGTCGGCAGGACCAGATTTTGCACGCTGATGGCGTTGACCACGTCCAGCGCGGATAAGCCCTTCGACTGCAATGCGGTCGTATTCAGATCGACCTGTACCTGCCGTTGTTTGCCGCCATAGGGATAGGGCACCGAAACCCCAGGCACCGTGATGATCTGCGTCCGAATGAAATTCAGGCCATAATCGTTGAGCTGCTGCTCCGACAGATTGTGTCCGGAGAGAGCCAGCTGAAGTACGGGCACACTCGACGCGCTATACGCGATGACGAGCGGCGGCGTCGTTCCCGCAGGCAATTGCCGCAGTTGGGTCTGAGAAACCGCGGTAACCTGGGCAATACCTTGCTGCAAGTTTGCAGTCGGCTGAAGAAATACCTTAACCACTGCGATTCCATAGAGCGATTGGGACTCGATGTGTTCGATATTGTCGACCGTGGTAGTAAGATTCCGCTCCGTGATAATCACGATCCGGTCGCTCATGTCTTGCGGGACAAGACCGTTATAGTTCCAGATGATGCTGACTACGGGAATGTCGATGGTCGGGAAAATATCGGTCGGAGTGCGGACGATCGCAAGCCCACCCATAATCAGGATGAGTATGGACATCACTACGAAAGTGTAGGGGCGCCGTAATGCTAGTCGAACAATCCACATAAAGTTTTTCTACGGTTCTTCAATTAACGACTCTCGTCAATTCGCAGTTGCTAAGCCAGACTTGGGGTTGAGCACCCGACCCATAAGCCGCCGAAGCTTTGCGCGTGCCCGTGCGAGCTGGGCCTTCACTGTTCCGTCTGGCACTCCGAGAACGTTCGCGGCTTCGCTTGTGCTCAGGCCATCCAATTCACGCAGCTGAAACGTCTTGCGTAAGGGAGGCGACAACTGAGCTACGAATCGCAGCAGATTCCGGTGCAGTTCCGCCGTGCGGCTCTCCTCTTCAGGACTCGGTTCGCCAGCCGGCAATAAGTCTGACAAGGAAAACTCCTGCTCTTCTCCGAAGCGCTCATCCAGCGACAAGTGGATCTGGCGTTGGCGTCTGCGCAAGTGCATCCGCGCGCTGTTTGTGACAATAGCGGTTAACCACGTCGACATTTGCGCCTGTCTCTTAAATTGGTCGAGGTGCTTGTAAGCGGACAGGAGCGCATCCTGAACCGCATCTTCCGCGTCGGCTTCATTGCCCAGCTGCCGATAGGCCTTTCTGTAAAACAACGGCAGGTAGCGCGAGAGAACGTCCTGCATTTCCTGAGTTCTTGCTTCGGGAATGCGGACGTCTAGTTGGTTTTCGTTTGCGAGGTTATCTGTCGCTTGCATGTGTCTGTGTCTCCCGTCCTGACAGGAAAAGCACGCCGCCTTCCAATCGGCAACCGGGATTTTGGCGTTTATTTTCAGCAACCTGGGATCAAATGGTTGGTGGAGAGAGTTTTGTGACGCCAAGAAAAGTCCTGCAGTTGACACGGGCGTCCGCATTTTGACAGGATTTCGCTTCGCAAGTTGCCAAACTGCCAGAGCGGGAGATCGGGCACGACGCGGTGGGGTTTGAATGGCTATAGAAATGCGCTTCGCCTGGGAATCGGGTGCACAATGTTGAAATATTCAGCGGACCTGATTCTTCTGGTGATCATTTGCTCGATCCCGTATCTGCTCTTGCGGCTGCGGTTGCGCAGTAGTCTCTCGAAACGCTATGCACGACTCCCCCAGGAACATCCCCGGCATGCCTAAGGATCGAGTTTGAACTCTGATGGAAAGGTCCAAGATTGAGCTGCACACCCCGGTTGGGTGCCATTGACTTCGCTGGCCCGGCTACGGCTTGTCATCGGCAGGGATGGGAAGCTTCTCTTCGATTCTCAGGACCTTCTTCGGTGCATGTTTTCGAAAGAGACGCTTCATGTCCGGCGTGAATTCGCGTAGAAGATTTCCAATGGCATCCGAACTCAGGGCGCCGCTGAAGCGAATCATGGTTTCTTCGAAAGTTCGGTCATGTCTCGGGTAGTAGCTGTTTTGTAGCGAACTGGTGAACAGGGCGCCCAGAAACTCGGAGGTGTTGAATGTGTTATCGCCGCTGTCACTCTTGGTGATCACAACTCTGGTCACTGCATACCACGACCTTGAAAAACAAGTTCTACCCTGCGAGGAGAAATATCGCGGATCTTGATGCAAGATCGTCGACAGAGCAAAGGTCTGGATGAACCTCCGCGATTCTGTATCCGCAAGAGTCGCGCCAAATCGCTTTCCCCAGCCTTGCATTCCTCCACCATAGTGGGGCCACTGTCCCTGGGCCTGGTCCAAGGTCGCCTGAAAACCTGCTGCCAAGAATGTGTAAGGCGAATACGTGCTGGTCAGAAAGATGTTGAACTTGCAATGAGCGGACAAAGGGGCATACGCCGAAGTACTGCTCGTCGTTGCCGCCTGTTCGTCTCTCGCCGAGGATTCCGGAGGGGTGTCAGGCACTCTTGAGCGGCACGGGCTGGTGGACACATGGTCCAACGGCACGAGCTGGATCGATGTTGACGGGTTCTCTCCGAATCCCTCCTGCGCGGTAGTCGAAGAAGGCGACGCCGTTTCTTCTCGCCCGGATGACGCCTGCCCGCAGGCGAGCCTTTCCATCGTCACAATCAAAATCGCCAGCAGCAAGATATGAGTTGTATTCCGCGGCCTGCTCGAGCCGGATGGAATGGAAGCATGCGCCGTCATCATGGTTCCACGTGGAGCAATCTTGTCGCCGAGGGTCGGGCAGCCTAAGTAGTTCGCTACGTTGGCAGTACGGGGACCCTGAGCTTATCGAACGTCCCCCGGCGGACATTCCGTCGGTATCTCGACGTTGCCAAACCTCATCTGCCCGCCCAATTCCGCAGCACACACACATACAAAGCTGTGACCTGCAACGACTAAACCGGTCTTTGCTGGTGAACCGAAGTTTGGAAAGGCAAATGCATTCCCAACACTAGAAGGAGATCTACGTGAACCACATACGTCGTTCAGCAGTTTGTACTCTGTTTACCCTGGCGATGATAGGAGCAGCATTCGCCCAGCACGTCAAAACCGATTTTGATCACCACGCGACTTTCACTCAGTACAAAACTTATTCCTGGCAGGAAATCAAGCCTGCGAATTCATTATGGGATGCCCGCATCAAGAGCGCTGTGGATACCCAATTAGCCGCAAAAGGCTGGACTCAGGTGGAAAGCGGGGGCGATGTTGCGAGTGTCGCGATCAAGACGACGAAGACTCAGAGAAACCTTCAGACGTTCCGTGACGGCTCCGGTGGTGGATGGCGTTGGCGGGGATTCGGGGGCATGGGTGAAGCCACTACTACTGAGCAGGAGTACAAGGAAGGGACTCTGGTTGTCGACATATACGACGCCAAGACTCAGCAGTTGATTTGGCGCGGCAGCGCCGAAGACACGCTGTCTGATAAGGAAGCGAAGAATGAAAAGAACCTCGACAAAGGTGTGGCGAAGATGTTCAAGGGTCTTCCTCCGCGCGCTGCCCAGGGTTAGGTCAGTTCGCCATGCGGACAGCCGGTCGATTGGAACCTCGATTGGAACTTCAGTTGGATCTTGAAGAGGAGATTGAAATGAAAACTCGCAAGCTTGGCAACTCAGATCTGCACATCACACCCGTTGGCTACGGCGCCTGGGCCGTCGGTGGTTCAGGCTGGCAATTCGCCTGGGGATCGCAGGACGACAACGACTCTATTGCAGCCATTCATCGTTCGCTCGAACTTGGCGTCAACTGGATCGATACTGCCGCCGTCTACGGTCTGGGACACTCTGAGGAAATCGTCGCCCGCGCCCTCAAGAGCTGGTCTGGTCTACCGCCGTATGTGTTCAGCAAGTGCGGCCTGCGGTGGAATGCCGAGGGTCAGGTGCAGAAGTTGTTGAGCGGTGACTCGATTCGTCGCGAAGTTGAAGACAGTCTTCGCCGCCTCTCTGTCGACGTGATTGATCTTTATCAGATGCACTGGCCTCCGGATCCCGATTCACCACAGCTCGAAGAAGGTTGGTCCACCATGGCCGACCTAAAACGCGAAGGCAAAGTACGGTGGATTGGGGTTTCGAACTTCAATGTCGAGCAGCTGCGTCGCGCCCAGGCCATCGCTCCAGTCACATCGCTGCAGCCCCGGTATTCACTGGTGCACCGCGAGGTCGAAGATGAAATTCTGCCCTACTGTTTAAACCAAGGGATTGGAGTCATCGTTTATTCCCCGATGGCTTCCGGGCTGCTCACCGGCGCCATGACTCGCGAGCGCGCGGCCACACTGCCCAACGACGACTGGCGCAGGGCGCATCCCGACTTTACGGAACCTGGCCTCTCTTACAATCTTGCGCTCGTCGATCGCTTGCGAAAGGTCGCGAAACGCCACGAGCGTTCCGTCGGCGAAGTCGCCATTGCGTGGACCCTGCACAATCCCGCAGTAACTGGCGCCATCGTCGGGGCGCGCAATGCAAAGCAGGCTGAAGGCGTCATGCGCGCCGGCGATCTCCGGCTCAGCAATGAAGCTCTGAACGAGATCGAACCATTTTTCGCAGAAACGGTGTCTTAAAAAGACTTTTACCAACAAGCAAAAATCACCAGTCGGCCCACCGAGGCGCGATTGAATTTTAAGGAGAATAAAGTGAATAAGAGTAAGTGGTTGATTGTGACATTCTGCCTGGTAGTGCTTTGTGCGATGGTTGCACCGAGCACCCTGAAGGCAGATGACTGGGACCAGGCTACAAAACTGACATTCAGCGAGCCAGTGGAGGTACCAGGGCAAGTTCTTCCCGCGGGAACCTATTGGTTCACTCTCGCGAACACTGACACGTATCGCCATATCGTTCAGATCTGGAATTCGGATCGTACGCACCTGCTAACCACCGTCGTCGCGATTCCGGATTACCGGACGCAACCAAAGGGAGAAACGGTAGTCCGTTTCGAGGAACGGCGCTCCGGACAGCCGGAAGCCATCCGTTCCTGGTTCTACCCAGGCGCCTCCTTTGGGGCGCAGTTTGTATATCCCAAATCGCCGGCAATCTAAACAGTGACGTAGTCAGGTCCTTGTCGTGGGACTCTCGGCAGCGGGGCACTGTGCGATCACCCATCTCAGTGATGGTCGCACAAATGCCTCGCCGAGATGTCTGAATCAGGATTTCTCACCGCGATCATCCGGCCACGACAAGCGAAAGGACACTTGCTATCTATGCGCAACAAAATATCTTTCTCGCGGATCTTGCTTTACTTCCAAGAAGTAAAAGAAAGAAACAACACTTTCGAAGGGAAGCGAGTGTCGTTGTTCTCACTCCAGGCAACGGTGTTGGCGCTGGTCGTCTCGCTAGCCGCGTCGCGGGCGCCTGGACAGGCGGGCGCAGGAGAGACGGTTATCCAAAAAGCCACTGAACAGTTTGAGAGCACGCCCTTGAAGACTACTGTCCTAGACAAGGGTCTATTCATGTTTTCCGGGGACGGAGGAAACGTTGCGGCGATCGTCGATAATGCCAGCACTTTACTAATCGATAGCGGGATCAATTCGCGAGTTACTGAGTTGAACCATGCGATTTTCAAAGCGACGGGACGCCCCGTCACTCGGTTGGTGAATACACATTGGCATTTTGACCACACCGGAGGAAACGTTTACTTCGGTTCCGAAGGCGTCACGCTGATCGCGCAAGAGAACGTAAAAAAAAGGCTGTCATCGGTGCAGGATGTGCCTTTCACCGGCATTCGCGATGGCCACTATCCTCCCCAGGCACTTCCGGCCGTGACTTATTCAAGCAGCCTGGCGCTGCATCAGGGGTCTCAGCAGCTAACCCTGGTCAACTACGGGCCTTCGCACACGGATGGAGACACAGTGATTTACATCTCGCCGGCGAATGTCGTCGTGGTCGGGGATCTATTCTCGAATCCCGTCTATCCCATCATCGATCTCGCATCAGGGGGATCAATCGACGGCATAATTCAGTCCCTCAACGAAATCCTGGCACACACTGACAAGCAAACACAGATTGTTCCGGGCCACGGGCCACTCGCTACCCGCGCTGATCTGGAAAACTACCGCGACATGCTGGTGCAAGTCCGGCAGCGTATCAAGGGGTTTGTTACGGCAGGAAAGACAATCGAGGAAGTGGTAGCTGCAGCGCCGACTAAAGACTTTGACCCCACGTGGGGCGGTGGTTACGTAACGCCGGATGTTTTTACGAGAATGGTGTTCAGCAGCCTGGCTAAGACCGGCAGTGCAAGTCTGTAGACGCGTCAGCCCGGTGTGTTGGATGCTACTTGAACAGAATCTTGGCCATCATTCCCTTGTCCTCGTGATTGAGCAGATGACAATGGAATACCGACATCCCCTTTATGACAGGGTCGGTAAAGTCCAGGATGACATCGACGCTGCCGTCAATCGGAACGTTCACAGTATCCAGCCACGCAGGGTGCGCGAGCGGCGCGCCATTTTCTGCATAGGCCAGAAAGTGTACCTGGTGTATGTGGAAAGGATGCAGTTCGGCGCTTCGATTGACAATCCGCCAATGCTGATAGGTGCCTATGCGGGCGCTGGTGATTGGGCTTGCATCCGGAGCATATTTGCGGCCGTTGATGTAGAAGCCATTCTTGTCCTCGGTAAAGGTGACTGTGAAATCCGGTGCTGGTTTCTTCAGCGGCTCTACGTTGATCGGCCTGTAAAGAGGCGGTCGGGCGTCAATGGCATGAACTTGGCCATGAACTTTTCCCCGGAACGGATTGGCATTCGGATGATTCGGACTGGGCTGAGCTGAATCTGGTTGTACCAGATCCGCCAGCACCATCTCGGGATTGGGATCTCCATCCCGCCCCGTATCTACGCAGAGCGTACGAAGAGCACTGAGTGCGCCAACTGGCGGACCGGTGACAATCGCTTCGACCCGTTCCGCAGGTGCAAGCAGTAAGTGATCGGTGGCCCTCGTCGTGTGCTTGGGATCGTGGTACGCGAGCGGCATTCCATCAAGCGCCACGATCTCAAATGTCTGTCCATCCAGTTGGAGATCCAAATAGCGGTCAGCGGAAGCGTTCACGATACGCCAGAACTGTCGCTCTTTAGGCGCAATCTCGATTCGCGGGCGAAGTGCTCCGTTCACGGTAAAGATTTCCTCAGCCGCCTCTGCCTCTCCCCCGCAGCCCTTCGCTGGGATTTCAACAGCGCTCCTGAGTGCGGTGGCATTCGGATCATGCTCGATGGAGCGCCCGCGCACAACAACCACCTGCTCACGGAGTCGCCCTACTTCGGAGACATAACGCTGCATTCCTTCGATGACAATGGCTCCTGACATTCCGTCCAACACTTGCCGGTGACTCTCGCCATGAGGATGAGTGTGGTACCAAAACAGGCCCGGCGGGTGATCGCGCGGAATGTGAACCGAGTAATGCAAAATCTGGCCGGGCACCGCCATCATTCCAATCACGTCATCCTGCGGGGAGCTTGGCGAAACGTTGAGGCCATGAAAATGCAAGTTCGTCATGTCCATGCAGGGATTCACCGCACACGTCTCCGTGGACTTGGCAGGAAGGTCATTGATGTATGTGATTTTGAGAACGTCACCCGGCGACGCCCGGATCGTGGGAGCCACCATCTCACCGTTGAAAGCGAATGCATCCCGGCCATTTTCATTCACTGCATGCAGTGTGAGGGATACAACGTGATGCTTCGCTTGCACCTGCGGAGGCTCAGGCAACGCAGCCGTCTGGGCCCAGCCCACGGCTGCGAGGAATACTTGCGCACTTGCGATGAGCAGTTTCCTTGTCATCCAAGACTCGTCGCAGCCACGGATCCGTGCTACCTCCGTGTAGCCGCGTGCTGAGAAAACAATCTAGGGCGGTACAGAACCACTTTGGTTCAGGAGGCCAGCGCGGCCACCCCGTTGAGCTCCAGATATTCTTCCTCACTCATTTGCAGTGATGCCGCCTGCACATTCTCCTCAAGATGTGCAATCGAGGACGTCCCAGGAATGGGCAGCATGGCCGGCGACCGCTTCAGTAACCACGCCAATGCTACTTGGATGGGTTTCACTTTGCGTGCTCTCGCGATCCTCTCCAGCAACCTGCCCTCGACGGTACCAGCTCCGAGCGGGAACCAGGGGATGAAGGCGATGCCATTGCGCTCGCAATAATCCACCACATAGTCCCATTCACGATCGGCAAAACTGTACCGGTTCTGCACCGACACGATGGGCGCGATTTTCTGCGCGCGCTCGATGTGTTCCACCGTAACATTGGACAGTCCGATCAGGCGGATCTTTCCCTCCGATTGCATATTGGCCAGAGTCTCCATCGACGCGGCGAGAGGCACTACCGGATCGGGCGTGTGCAGCTGGTAGACATCGATTCGGTCGAGGCGCAGTCTCTTCAGGCTGCCTTCCACAGCCTGACGCAAGTGCGCCGGGCTGGCATCGTGGGTCCACTGATTCGGGCCGGGACGATTCCATCCGCCCTTGGTCGCAATCACGAGGTCCTTGGGGTAAGGGGCCAGTGCCTCTGCGATCAATTCTTCGTTGACGTGAGGTCCGTAGGAATCAGCGGTGTCGATGAAGTTAACCCCTAGCTCAACAGCACGGCGAAGAACCGCGATTGCGCCCGCACGATCCTTTGGTGGACCCCAGATACCGTCGCCTGTAAGGCGCATGGCCCCAAAGCCAAGGCGATTAACGGTCAGTTCACCGCCGAGTGTGATTGTCCCGCTGCCGGCGACCGATGAACTTGTTTTCCCCGCGTTCGTTTTCATGATTCACTCTCCAGAATTCTTTCTATTATTAGATGATGAAAGCCTTACTCAGCCTCAATTTTCCAAGTCATGGAGCCCGGCCGTCGCTTACATTATTCCGCAGTGTGCCAACCCGAACTGCGCGTTTTTATGACGGGTGCGACCGTCGTCGTGTTAGGCCCGAGGTCCTTTTCGTAAACGACACCATGCTGGGTGACCACGAAGGTTTTGACCCCAGACGCGCGGTACTCCGCGGGATACGCCACTAGAGTCAGGCCACGCTTTTTCTTCCCCCCGGAAACGTAACCGTTACTCTCAGTCGCAGAATCTCGATTGACGA
>JAUTWY010000417.1 GCA_030838305.1 Acidobacteriaceae bacterium | reverse complement strand
CCAGCCTACGAGCAACCCGAAGATATCCTGCGAGATGCCGACACCGCAATGTATCGGGCCAAGTCTCTGGGCAAGGCCCGGTATGAGGTGTTCGACGCGGATATGCGAGCCAGTGTGATGGCTCGATTGCAGTTGGAAACTGATCTGCGTCACGCCCTCGAACGCGGAGAATTTCGTAATTTCTACCAACCGATTGTCGCTCTGGTTTCCGGAGAAATTGCCGGATTTGAGGCGCTGTTACGATGGCAGCATCCAACTCGCGGCCTGCTCGGTCCAAGTGAATTTATCCCAGTTGCTGAGGAAACCGGCCTCATACGCGAACTGGGTTGGTGGAATTTACGGGAGGCCTGTCGACAAATCAGTGAATGGAGAGCAGGTTTAATTGCCTATTCTCATTTGACAATTAGCGTCAACCTGTCCGCCAAGCAATTTCTACAACCCAACCTGGTCGAAGATATTAGAAAGTTGCTGCTCGAACTCGCCCTTCCTCCGAAAGCTTTGAAGCTCGAGATCACGGAAAGCACGGTGATGGCAGACCCTTTGGCAGCCGTGGAGATGTTGCAGCAAATTAAATCCTTGGGTATCCGCCTGGCTATCGATGATTTCGGTACGGGCTATTCTTCATTGAGTTACCTACACCGTTTTCCTCTCGACACATTGAAGATCGACCGCTCCTTCATAAGCGTCATGGAGGACGATGGAGAAGGTATGGAGATTGCACGCAGTATTGTGCCCATGGCCAATAATCTCCGGTTGGATGTGGTTGCCGAGGGGGTAGAGACAATTCAACAGGTTGCTTTGCTGAAAAAACTGAAATGCAAATATGGCCAGGGATATTACTTTTCCAGACCATTGTCAGCCGAGGGGATCGCGGCATTGTTGGCAGGAGACCTTACGTGGCAAGCGTGCGTGCAAACCAAGTAGCTCAGCAGAACACAGTACGGAGAGAACATAACAGAGAACGCGCAAAAAATCTGGCCGGTGAATTACGTACGTACTCTCCAAATTGTTCGATAGATCAGCTCTTATGAAACTCGCTTGGCAAAACATCATTCACGATCGAGCCCGCTTCTCGGTAACGGTGCTTGGCGTGTCTTTTGCTGTATTTCTGATGGTTTTCCAAGGGAGTCTCTTGGTGGGCTTTTTGCGGGCAGCATCTAGGCTCATAGATGTCAGCGACTCCGACATCTGGATAACCGCGAGAGGAGTGCAGGCCTTTGAGTTTGGAACTCCGATCGAAGGCCGAGTGCGGGAGATGGCTGCCGGCATACCAGGAGTGCTGGAAACGAGCCGAGTTTGCATGGCTTTTGCCGTGTACCGCACACCAAACGGAAAGCAACAAGTGGTAGCTCTGGTTGGTGCGGATCGCAATGTGGGAGACCGGTTCCCGGTTCCCGATGCCCCTGGGTCACCCGAAGGGATGTCGCCTGATGCGGTGCTCTACGACGTAAGCGACCGGGACCTGATTCAAGTGGCGGCACTGCCAGCAGAAGTGGAAGTAAACCGGCACCGTGCCCGTATCGAGCGCCAGATTGATGGTTACGGAGCGTTTCTTGGTGTCCCCTTTCTGTTCACTTCCTACCGAAATGCCACTCGGTACATGGGGTTTCGTCCTGAAGAAGCCATGTACATTCTCGTGCGTGTCGACAGGGGATATTCAACGTCGGATGTGCAGCAGAGCCTTAGGCAGCGACTTCCAGAGGTCGATGTTCTCACGCGAGATGAATTTGCGCGCAAATCTCGCATGTACTGGACGATAAAAACGGGGGCCGGGGGCGCGATCCTGACCGCGGCGGTCTTGGTGTTTCTGATAGGTCTTGTGGTTGTATCCCAAACCATCTATGCGAACACAATGGAGAACATCGAGGAATACGCGACATTAAAAGCTCTTGGAGCATCGCAAGGTTTCGTGGCGCGCATTGTGCTAACGCAAGCCCTAATTTGCGGGGCAGTCGGCAGCATTCTGGGGCTGCTGGCAGTGGTCCCATGCATTGGTTATGCAAAATCTCTGATTCCTTGGATCTACACTCCTTGGTGGTTGCTTCTAGTTATGGTCATGCCAAGTTTGGCCATGTGCTCATTGGCGTCTATTGCTTCAGTTCGAAGCGCCCTCACAGTTGAGCCGGGACGGGTGTTCCGTGCCTAATCACTTCCTGGGCGTCGAGGGTGCGAGTGTCTCGTTCGGCAAGCGGGATGCGCAAGTCCGTGCGCTGCGGAGCGTTTCACAATCTTTCGAGCGTGGCACGCTTTCGCTGGTTATGGGACCCTCTGGCAGCGGGAAGACCACGTTATTGTCTCTGCTTGGCTGCTTGTTGTCGCCCGATGAAGGCACCGTGTTCATAGAGGGTGTCGCAGTAAACGGATTGAGTGAAACCGAAAGGACAGCTGTTCGTCAGAAGAAAATCAGTTTCGTTTTCCAAGCTTTTCGACTTTTTCACTCCCTTTCCGCGATTGACAATGTTGCACTTGGCTTTGAACTTCGTGATGCAACGCTGCCTGGCCGAATGGAAATGGCAAGAGAGCTACTCATTCGATTCGGTTTGGGAGACAAGCTCAATCAAGAGCCAAACGAACTCAGTCCCGGGGAAAAGCAGCGAGTTGCAATTGCGCGGGCCTTGGCCGGAAATCCTCCCATTCTTTTAGCGGACGAGCCGACCGCCTCTCTGGATGCCCAGGCCGGAAGAAACATCTGTAAAATTCTCCGAAGTCAGGTTGATAACGATGGGAGAACGGTCGTTGTCGTGACCCACGATCCTCGATGGCAGGAATTCGCAGATCGCACAATCACTCTATGCGATGGCCAAGTAGAACAAGAAGAGAAAAATCTATGACTGCCCGCAGCAGATGGAGCATTGGTGGTTCCGCGATGGTGGTGGTCATTGTGGCTGCAGCGTTTTTAGGGACTACTCGGAACAGGAATTCGGTGCAAGCTCGTGGGATACCCTCTGAAAGTGCTACCGCGATTGTTTCGTTTGCCTCCCCCGGAAGGGTGGAGGGAGGCTCGGAAACTACGCAGGTAGGGGCTGCTGCGGATGGCGTGCTGAAGGCCGTCTACGTAAAAGAAGATCAGTTCGTAAAAAGAGGGACGCTACTGGGCGAGATCGCCTGCGATGACTTGCAAGCGAGTTTACAGACTGCCACCGCCGAAGCCGAGGTCGCTCGCCAGACAAGAACGCGGATGCTGCGAGGCGCACGTGATGAGGAGAAGAAAATAGCGGCTGAAAAGACGGCTGCAGCCCGCGCGACATTCGAAGAGGCTAAGTCGCGACTGGTGATGTGGCGCGCTCTTTATCAAAAGGAGCAGGTCTCTCGAGCCTCTTATGAGCAAGCTGTCCGTGATCTCGGGGTCGCAGATGCTAACCTCCAAGCCGCTGTTCGAACCGAGGAGTTACTTGCCGCGCCTCCGTTGCGGGAAGAAAAGGCGCGAGCTGATGCGGAGGTGCTCGCGGCCGAGGGCCGCGTGCGAATGGTCCAGGAACGTATCGGGAAGTGCTCAATCCTTGCTCCGATCGATGGAACGGTTCTGAGGGTTTATGCGAGGAGTGGCGAATCCTTCAGCACAGTCACTCCCCGTCCTTTGTTCAGTCTGGCGGATACGTCGACTCGACACATCAAGGCAGAAGTGGATGAAAGGGATGTAGATAAGGTCTGTGTAGGGCAGAACGTGATTATCCAGGCAGATGCCCTCGAGGGCAAAAAGCTCCGAGGCTCGGTTACCCGGATATCTCCAATGATGGGCAGGAAAAGCATAAGCACCGGCGACCCATCTGATAAGAGCGACCGCGATATCTTGGAGGCGGTGATCGGCTTGGAGGACAACACTCGATCATTGCCTATCGGTCTTAGAGTCACAGTGCAGTTTTTGACTGCCAGCCCCCTAAAAAAATAAGAAGAAGTGGGTGCTGCGCGTCCCTCTGCGAATGAGCGGTGAGACTCGCGCCAAGACGTAGTATCGCCGGCGAGGGCAAGGTCACCAATCCCTTCACTCGAGTCTCGTCGAATCCCTGGAGCGCGCGCTTTTTCCGGCGTCAAGCCTACGACAGGGATTTCCAATTCATTTGGTGAGCAATGGCGGTAAGCGTCTGGACCTGGCCGTTGACCAACAAAGTCTACTCGGTCGAGGGAGCCGAGCCGTCATCTAATCAGCGCCTCGGCCCAGCATTGAGTAGGCACCCGGCACGGGGCGGTCATTTGTTGATTTCGATACTGACTTGGCCCCTTTCGATACTTTGATTTGGCCCCACCTTACTGAAAACCAGATACCGTGTACTCCGCTTCGGGCTCAGTCGCCCAAGGGGAGGCCGGGTGGGCAGGAGAGCCAAGGTGGAGCTATTCGAGCAGATCCGACGTGAGTATGAGCATGGCGGTGGAACGATTCGAGGGATCGCCAAGAAGTTGGGGATTCATCGGCGCATGGTGCGTGAGGCGGTGCTCAGT
>JAUTWY010000392.1 GCA_030838305.1 Acidobacteriaceae bacterium | reverse complement strand
TCCCCGAGCAGGCCGTCGACCAAGACAGCACTCTCGCCGATTAGCTTCGACTCAGTCGCATTGACGGCCCGATCTACATCCCCAAGCACGCATAAGTTCATCGACAGCGTGGCCAGAACCTGAGCAGTACTCTCATGGAGCTCGTGCGCCACGCGGCGCCGCTCTTCATCACGGATGAGCATCAGTTGGCTGGTCAGTGTGCGCAAACTGGTTTCGGCGTCCTCGCGTCGCTTGATTTCCTCCAAAAGCTGGGAGTTCTTGCCCTGGAGTTCCGCGGTTCGGGCTTGCACATGCAGTCCGAGTTCTTGCCGCAGCCGTTTGTGTTCCGCGACTTCGGTCTCAAGGGCTTTGGCTTTCTGTTGCAGTTGGGTGATATTGCGCAGCTTCTCGCCTTCACTGCCCAAGCCCATATAGCCTTCCGTTGGGATCACGGCGGTATGCTCGTTGCAAACTTTTAGCAAAAGCTGCGCGTCTTCTTCCCTCTTGAAGTTGCTCATGGGATACGCGCAGAACAGCGAGAAAGATTGCTTTCGCGCCAAACTGTTCCAGAGTTGTTCCAGACGAATCGCAGCCTGAGCTTTGCCATCCCCCCAAAGCAGCGCGACCATTTCGCCGAAGATGGCAACTCGCGGATGCTCAGCGCGCGCCGAAGCAGTGGCGCTCACAATAATTTTCCCGACTAGTTCGTTGAACCGATCCTCGTTGGGCCATCCTTCCACCATAAATGCGGACAATGTCTGACGAGCGTCGAGAACGATAAATCGTCCTTGCTCAACCAATGGAGCCACGTCGATCCCTTGCCCGGTAAGCCACTGCAGAAGACCGTGGCGGTGCCGGTCTGTGGCCACTACGATCGCGGCATCTCCGGCGCGCAGGGCCCTGCCCACGTATCCGCCCAGTTCCTCCAGTAGGAACTTATCCTCAGAATAAAATTGGACGCCGTGATGATGGTCCCCGTGATGCGCCCAGGCACTGTGGTTTGCAGAGGCCTGCGAGTGACCCGCGCTCAAGCCTGTCGAAGTGGACATTTTTTTCCCGGGCGATGAATGTCAAAAGAGGCTGACTGTATACGCCTTTGTCAGAATGCCCCTTCGCCGGGGCCGGGACTATACTGTGTTCCCTGTAGGTAAAGAGTGAGGATTTATTAGAATCAAGGCTTCGGTTTTGGCTTTCACGGTTGGGGAGTTGTCGCATCTGGTTCCGCTTCGATGGTGACTTCCACCTCGGCACCCTGTTTCAGGCTGACTTTCTCACCGTTTTCATCGATGAGAGTGTTCTCGATGCGAAGCTCTCGATACAGGTTATCGGCCCCTTCAACGGCGATCTGCACTTTTTCAGGCTCGCTGGGCGAGGGAGACTTGATGATCTTTTCGACGGTTGCGGGCAGAGTGGTACTGGGTTTGTCACTCATTGTGATTTCCTATCTCAGCAAACCAGGGAATCGCGTTGCCCCTCACGCGTTGCTGGAATCATAACGTCTCCACCCAGCCATTTGCAACGCATGAGACGCAACATGGGACTCTATCGCTTCGACAGAGTATCCGTCTTCTTCCCGCTGTTGCCATCCTCCTTTTTGTTGTGAAAGTCCAAACCAAAATGCGGTTCCGATTGCGTGCCGGTGATTTTAATAGGGACCTCGGTACCTGCTCCATCCTTGCTGAAGAATGGATCGATTGGCTTGAGAAAGAGTGATTTCCAACCAGTGGTCATTTGCGAAAGCTTCGCATCCAGCCGGGCCTTGCCGTGAAAGTTAAATTCCTGTCCGTCTAAACTGTAGTCTCCGGTCATGTCGACGTGCGTTCCGGGAATCAGAAAATGCAGGAATGAAAAAGACAGCAACCCCTCCCGCAGGCGAAACACGCCTTGCAAGTCAACCGGTACATCATCATCCTGGTTCGGCTTCTGCGATGGCTTGCGCCCCAAACTACGAAGGCTTAACGAGTCTATTTTGTCCTGCACTTTCTCGTTGGCGAAGTGAGCGCGAAGCACATGAAAATCGCCCGCCAATTTCAACCGGTTGGCGACAGTCTCGTCGCCCGGGTAGAGGCTCAACCGCGTCTTCATTTCCACCGGACCGCTCATGACGGGTGGATCGGTGCGTACGCCCAGCGTGAGCAGATCTTCAATCCGCGCGCGATCCAACGAAACATTCAGTTCTATCTCGTGACCGTTGCGTGCGGTCAGGCGAACTACAGAGCCGCTGGCGGTAAAAGACGAATGAAGGAAAGACGCTTTCACCGGTTGCAGATACGTGTCTCCACTGGTGCCGTCAACAATGGCATGAAACTCAGTATGCAGCGGCACCGGATGACCGCTGCTCGCTACTCGGAAGTCCGGCGTATCGGTGGTTCCCTGCACCACGATGTTGCTGAGAGTTCCCGAATAGTGTCCGTCGGAGGAGAGGATCCCCCCAATGCCCTTGATCGTGCTCAAATCGGCGTTGCTGAAGGAATAGCCACCTTGAACAGGAGTGTCGCGCGGACTGTCTTGCTGCCACGGCCCAAAAAGACCGGTTGATTGAATATCACCGACGGGCTTGGGATTGACCAGGGTGGCATCGAAGCGGAACGGCTGGCCGGGACCAATGTCCTTCATCTTCAGGTCGCTGATGGCAAATTCCAGGGGTGGTTTACCGGGTTTTATCGTGTTGATTAAAAGCAGTGTGTCCTTGCAAGCGAACTTGTCCACGAAGATGGTCATTCGCCCGGCCTTTGAACCCATGCGCTTCATTTCCTGACGGTCTTGCTTGGGTGGAAGGTTCAGGACCATGCCTTTCACATAGACTGTGTCAACGTGCATCGGCGAACGAAAGAGGCTTCGCAACGAGGCTCCGAAGCGAAACTCCCGGATATTGATGAGGGCTTGGACTCCTGGCTGGTAAGCATTGGGATCTTTCGCGCCATAAACTTCGAGACCAGTGCCCGACACCTCAATTCCGTGAAGGAGGGAAACCTGAAATCCCGCCAGAGCTACTTTGCTGTTGAAGCGATTCGAAAGGGTCTGAATGACTCGAGCTCGCAGAATGGGTTCAGCGT
>JAUTWY010000379.1 GCA_030838305.1 Acidobacteriaceae bacterium | reverse complement strand
CTGATGTTGCTGTCACAGCTATACGAGTTCGATGGTGCCGTCCTTCATCGAGCAGTGAGAGCGACATTCAAACGACGTTCCACGGAAGTCGAGCCTCTTCCCATTGGCCTTTCGGACGACTTCGCGTCAATACCGGGAAAGGCTGCGCAGTGGAAAGCATTTCTTCGCAGGAGCAGATTCGAAACAGACTATGCAAATCTAGATGACGTCATAAGAATAGTGCGGGGTTTTGCTAGACCTGTATTAACAGCAGCTGTAACCGAGGATGGATTTCAGTCTCTCTGGAGGCCTGGTGGGCCGTGGATAACCTAGCACGCGACGTAGGTCTGGGGTGACAACCCGCCCCGATAGAAGAAGGCCGAAGATTCAGGGAAGGGTTGTGGGCAAAAGCCCACGGCCTATACTCCAGGTTTTAACTCGGGATGCGTCTGCCTCGTGAGCAGGTGCTGCGGCCAAGTGGTTCGCGAATATGTAGTTCTCCAGATTTGAGCCAAACTCCCCGCCACCGCACTACGCAATGCAGAAGCTGCAAATGCCCTTGCCTCGTGGGCTCACGAGAGCTCAATTCTGGACCCTGCAGGAGGTCTTAATGCTCCAATAATCGTTTCACATATCATTTCAATAATGATTGCACGATTCGTGTTAACAATATGAAAATAAAGCACAAAACATATACAATTGTTAGTATATAATCGTTTCATGGCAAGTGGCGTTGTAAGCGAACTGAACCGTGGGGTCTTACCTGCGGCGGACCTCCGAGAGCGGCTGGGTGTGTCGCCCGCGACACTCATGCGCATGGTGAGAGAGGCTGGGCCGGAGATCCTGCGAATAGGTCGAGGTAGGGCGACCCAATATGGCTTGCGTCAGGTATGGCCGAACCTGGACAGCTCACGGTTTCCGTTATTCCGAATAAGAGAATCGGGCACGGCGGTCTCCGCGGGGGAACTCATAACGCTTACTGCCCATCAGACAGCCTGGATGCCTATGGCAATGGTCGTGAGTGGGCTTCCCGCCGAATTGGCTGACGCTCGCCCTTCTGGTTTCTTGGGCCGACATTTCGCGGCAGCCAATGCCGATCTCAAGCTACCACCTCGATTATCGGACTGGTCCGATCATCACATTTTGCTCGCGATGTCTCGGCGCGGAGAAGATTTGCCGGGTGATTTGATTGTCGGCGAAGAATCCTTCGCTCGATGGCAGGAACTCAGGCCTGTTTTGAGAAGCCGAAACGATTACCCGGCTCTTGCAGAGGCAACCATCGCAGGTCATCCGCCGGGCTCCTCGGCAGCCGGGGAGCGGCCGAAATTCGGAGTGCTGGTTGACGACCACCATATGCTTGTCAAGTTTGCTGGACGGGGAGGAATGGGCGATGCCGTCGCTAGGCGCTGGTGCGATCTGCTGATCTTAGAAGGGATGGCGTTGCAAATTGTAGCGTCGCATGGAATACCGGCTGCACCTACCAACGTCATCGAAACACCCGACTATTGGTTTCTCGAAAGCGAGCGATTCGATCGCGTGGGGGTGCGCGGGAGGATCGCAGTCTTAAGTCTTGCGGGTGTTCGCGACGATCTCGCTGACTCGTGGGCGCGCGCTGCCGCTGCACTGAAAGATGCACGACGTTTGAGCGATGAAGATACCCGACGCCTTTGTTGGCTTGACGCTTTTGGAGCGCTCATCGCAAATACGGATCGGCATCAGTACAACATTCTTTTCTTTACAGAAGGTTCTCATTTGCGCCTGGCTCCAGCATTCGATCAAGTCTCAATGTTGTATGCGCCTACTGCCGATGGCCAAGTTCCACCCCGCCACTTTATGCCGCCGCACGCGACGGCGAATACATTGGAAGTTTGGGAGGATGCACGCGAGGCAGCGCGGCAATTTTGGGAACAGGGAAGTGAGGACATGCGCCTGTCGGATGATGCTCGAATGTTCTGTGCAAGCAACATGAAGCTCTTTGCGCAATAGCCTGCCTGCCAAGCAGGTGCGTTATCTACAACGCAATATAAAGGGCGCCCCTTTATATTGCGTTGTAGTGCGAGCTTCGCAATCGCCGTTGTCTCGTAACGCATTGCGATATGCGAAAAATATCCTTTATATGGGCGACTTGTGAAGCAAGGGAGGGAAGCTGCCGTGACAGTGTGGGATTCTAACAAGCGACGGGGCAGCGTTCTAACCAATTGACTTGCGCTCCGCGCATGCCGATGTGCTGCACTGCTATAGAACTTGCAGAGCCCGTGTGAACTTCCGAACGATTGCACATTCGCAAACCAATTCAAATCTTAAAGAAGATTTCGCGCTGACTCCATGAATCGGTGAATGTCCGGACCCCCCAGGCGATTCGCGAGTGCAATCAGCAAACAACGAGCGGGCGTAGTTCAGTGGTAGAACAGACGCTTCCCAAGCTTCCTCTAGTTAACCCTAACACGCTGAGCTGGCGGCACTTAGCAGAAGAAAGATCCTTGGTAATTGGAAATGATGGAAAATGGAACCGGCTTTAGGCGTTACGCTCGCGCTTCTGGTCTGCGGCCTCCAACGCTAGGCCATAGGACCGCGCAATTCGACGAGTTATACAGGTTCTAGACATCACCTAATTCCTTTCGTCAACCCCGGCAGAGATGCGCACGGTCTAAATCGCGGAGAACAAGGTACAGTCGAAAATTGTTACAAAACCGGGATACCGGGCCGCGCTTCGTCTGAAGCACTGTCACAATCCAATCTGTTGCGACCACATGCGTATCATTGGCCAGAGTGAGACACGCATGTGGCCTTTTTTCCCTTCAGCTCTGCATGGAAGGCTTCGCTGGTTTGTGACCACCCATCAACCGACTCTCAGTGTCAGCGGTCGTCACCGTCGTTATCGTTGTCGCGGCTGAAGAGTCTGGAGATTACTTTGGTCTGGGCGTCGCAGGCATGGTTGAGGCACGGCAGCCGGAAGCCCGCTTCCAGAGTCTTGAGCATGGAGAAGTGGGTGTAGAAGGTGTTGTCGCGCACGCCTTGCACGCCGTAGTTGGTGTCCACGATGAGCAGCACTTTGTTAGTGGTGGGCGAAACGCTGTAGTCATCTTCATCCCAAGCGACCACGATGGCGTTGCGGCCTTCCTTCCACGCGGGCGAACTGTGAATCTCTTTCACGATGTTGCGCAGGGTGAGGTCGCCGATGTACATGAGCGCGGGGTTCAATCCGACGAGAGTACCGTTGTCGTTGGGATCGAAGTCGCACTGCGTGCCGCCGTTGCCACGACCGTGCTGATCGTTGCACTGGTTGGGGGCGATAAACGAGAGGGACGGCACGTGACCGGAGCTGAGGTCTTCAAATAAACCGTGCTGACCTTCAAAGCCAACCACTCGTTGAAGGCTTAACTCGGGATTCTGGCCTTCCTGCACACTGCGGAAATAGACGAACGGGTTGTGTTTAGCGGCATATAGCTTGAGCAAGCCTTGCGCTTCGTTGGGCAGCACCGCGAGAATATTGCTCGAGTCGGTAAAAAAACCGTCGGAGAAATTCACGTTGTCGGCGCCCTGCGGACCGAGGCTTTCCTGATAGCTCTTCCAGGTGAGGCCGGCGGCGACAATCTGGTCGGCGATGGTTTTGCCAACGATGTGCGTGTCGGCGGGGATGGACTTCACCCCATCGATGTTGTTTTCTCCGGCGTTGCTGCCGGGGGCGCAAG
>JAUTWY010000378.1 GCA_030838305.1 Acidobacteriaceae bacterium | reverse complement strand
ACTGAGCCCTCCCGACGGTTTACCGTTGCAATTCCGGCAAACTTGAGATAAAAAGGCTGCTCCCAGGCGCTGGGGCCACCCCCCTTGCGCGGCGAGAGCGGTCGGGCCTACCCTTCCTCCCGACCCGTCTGAATCTCGGCTGGTATGTCTGCATATTGGTCGAGGTGTCGATTTATGAGCGCCCCGGTTTCGCTTATTTCAAAGCGACTGCTCGCAGTTGTTTTCCTCACAGGGCTTTTCAGCACGTTGTCATTCTCCCAGCAATTTCCTGCGGGGCCGCAGACGTCGCCGGCGGAGCCACGCCCGCTGATCACCCAGCCCATTGAAGAATCTAGCCTCACGGTTCTTAAGGGCAACACCCATCCGCTGGCGCGGCCGGAATTCGACCTGGGCACCGCCCCGGCGACGCTCCCCCTGCGGCGCATGCTTTTGGTGCTCAAGCGCAGCCCCGAACAGGAACTCGCGCTCGAAAAATTTCTCGATGACCAGCAGGACAAGTCCTCGCCCAACTATCACAAGTGGCTCACACCTGACGAGTACGGCAAACAATTTGGTCCCACCGACGCCGACCTCCAGACCATCACCGCCTGGCTGCAATCGCACGGATTTCAAGTAGGTTCCACCAAAGGCCGCACCGTGCTGGAATTCTCCGGCTCCGCCAGCCAGGTGCAGGAAGCGTTCCACACGACCATCCACAAATACATCGTTAATCAGCAACAGCACTGGGCCAACAACAGCGAACCGAGCATTCCAGCTGCGTTGTCACCGGCTGTCGAAGGTGTATTCACGCTACACAACTTCTACAAGAGACCACAGGTGCATCTGGCGAAAGGACAATTCACGGCAAAAGCCGTGCAGAATCCTCACCCGCTATTTACATCGGGCACCGGAGCGCATGCCCTCGGTCCGGCGGACTACTACACAATTTATAACTTCAACCCGCTGGGGTCCGGCCTATCTAGTATTGCGATCGTGGGGCGCTCCAACATCAACCTTCAGGACGTAGATTACTTTCACTATTGGATGTACGACCAAGCTGTATCCGCAAATGTCATTGTGAATGGTCCAGATCCTGGGAATCTGGGCGGAGCCGAGGAAACCGAGGCGGTTCTGGATACCACGTGGGCCGGAGCAGTCGCTCCTTCCGACTGGATTACGCTCGTGGTTTCGCAATCGACGGCAACTACAGACGGCGTCGATCTTTCGGAAACGTACATCATCGATAACAATCTTGCGGATGTGATGAGCGAGAGTTTTGGCGATTGCGAGGAGGATTTTACGAGCACCCAAGCGGCAGGAATTTCAAGCTTGGCGCAACAGGCCGCGGCCCAAGGGATCACTTATGTAGTAGCGACTGGAGATTCCGGGTCGGCGGGCTGCGACGATCCCAATATACGGAAGACAGCGACCCACGGCCTTTCGGTTAACATGCTGGCCTCGACGCCCTACAACGTAGCGGTCGGCGGGACTGTATTCAACGAAAACGGCCACGACAGCACGTATTGGAGGTCGACAAATCAGCAGGCGACCCAGGAATCTGCAATTTCTTATATTCCCGAAAATGTATGGAACGATAGCTGCGTGTCCTGCAGCAACCCGAATATCTGGGCAGGAGGGGGAGGGGCAAGCACGTTCTTTACGAAGCCATCGTGGCAGAGTGGCGTAACCGGAATTCCTGCCGATGGGAAGCGCGATCTTCCTGACGTCTCTCTGACCGCGGCCGGTCATGATCCCTATCTGATATGCCTGCGCGGATCCTGTATTCCGAATGCGCAGGGAGAACTCTTCTTTTACGGCGTTGGGGGAACCTCTGCTTCCACTCCGGCATTTGCGGGAATCATGGGACTGGTTGCGAATAAGACCCTGACAAGACTAGGACAACCAAATTATGTGCTGTACCGATTGGCCGCCGCGGAAAGTCTTACCCAATGCAACGGCTCATCTACAACTCTGCCCGCCAGCACTTGCGTTTTCAATGACGTGACGGTAGGAAGCAACACGGTGCCCGGGGAAGCCAATTATGGAAAATCTACCGCAACCTATCAATCCGGAAAGGGCTACGACCTAGCCACGGGACTCGGGTCCATCAACGTAACGAATCTGATCAATCAGTGGAGCACGGTGACATTCAGTCCCACGACGACGACATTTTCAATCAGTCCCACTTCTGCAGTGCACGGCTCGCCCTTAAGTGTGGCAGGCACAGTCACACCGAACAGCGGCACCGGCGTCGCCAGCGGGGTGGTTTGGGTTCAGGGCGGAGCCGGACACGGCAATCTAGTCGGCGACAGTACGGTCGATACCTTCTCCTTAGGTTCACAAGGATCCTTTGCTGGCGTGACTCATCTGGTGCCTGGCGGCACGTATTCCATTAACGCACACTATGCAGGTGATGGAACTTATGCGGGGAGCGATTCCAGTCCGGCGGTGCAGGTCACAATTCAGGCGGAGAATACAACGACTACATTTTCTGTCTTGACTACTGACGCTGGCGGAAATCTGATTCCGTTTTCCAGCGGGCCCTATGGAACCCCGGTGTATTTACAGGCCAATCTTAGTTGGCAGTCCGGCTACGGTGTGCCCAGTTCGTATATAACCTTCTGGGACAACGGCAGTGGCGTAATGCAAGCTTGGCCAGATGCAAGCGGTAATGCAGCGGCACCCCCGCTTAGCGAGCTCCCAGCGGGAACCCACTCCATTACTGCCGGATACTATGGAGACAACAGTTTCAGTTCGAGCGTGAACTTAACGCCCATCAATTTCACCATCGCGCACCTGGGAACAACCACCGCGCTCGCCTTGCAGCAAACAGTACAGTCTCTTCTGCTCACGGCGACGGTCGGCGCTTCGGGGATCGGTTCTCCCGCCACCGGGACGGTCACATTTAGTTCCGGTGGGACCGTGCTGGGAACGGCTTGGTTGACGAACGGGAGCACGTCCAATGGCATGATGCAGGCCACGGCAACTTTCGATGCCACTCAACTGGCCGCGGGACAGTACAACGTCACAGCAAGCTATCCCGGTGATGCGAACTACACTGCCTCCACCTCCCCATCAACCGCGCTGAACCTTGTCGCAGACTTCACCGTGGCCAACCGGGGAATCACATCTCAAACGGTGACGGCGGGACAAACCGCATCGTACATCAACGATCTCGGAGTAACGCCGTTCTTCGGATTCTCTTCAACCGTGAATGTCTCCTGCACAGTCCCAGCGCAAGCCACCACTTGCTCGGTGAACCCGGCTTCGTACTCGCTTGCGACCGGGTTGGGCATCGGGACAGTATCGGTAACCACAACCTCCCGGAGTGCAGCCGTGTTCGTAAATGTAAATGATCGATCGTCTTATTGGCCCATTTGGTCCGCTTCGTTAAGCGCGTTCTTCATTTTCGCAATCATGCTTGCTTCTTTCCACCGCCAGCAACGCTTCGCAGGAGCACCCGTGCTTTCACTGCTGCTCCTTCTATCCCTTGGGATGGGCTTGGTGGGTTGCGGAGGTGGCGGATCAGCACAGGGCGGTGGTTTAGGTGGCGCCGGCTCGGGTGGTGGTGGTTCTTCCACGGGAACAACAGCCGGAACCTACACGGTTACTGTAACCGGCACTTCAGGCACGTTGACCCACACGACTACTTTTTCCCTTATCGTGCAGTAATGGCGCGGCGGGTGGCTCGTCTGCCACCTAGTTGGTCATACCACGAGACCAAAACCCTGGCCCAGCCGCTTCACCGCCCGGTCAATTGTTCCAGCCGTTCCGGGTACCGGGCCCCTTCCACCTTGATCTTTGACGACGCGCTATCGATCTCCTGCAAATCGTCACTTGTAAGTTCCAGAGAGCCCGCTCCCAGGTTCTCTTCCAGGCGATGCAGCTTCGTCGTCCCCGGGATTGGAACGATCCACGGCTTTTGCGCGAGCAGCCAGGCGAGCGCAAGCTGAGCCGGCGTCGCCTTCTTTCGTGCTGCGATCTTGCCCAGCAAATCAACCAAGGCCTGATTCGCTTTTCGCGCCTCCGGAGTAAAGCGAGGGACAACGTTACGGAAATCGCTGCTATCGAACTTCGTATTCTCGGTAATCTTGCCCGTGAGAAAGCCCTTCCCCAGAGGACTAAATGGAACGAATCCAATTCCGAGTTCTTCGAGGGCCGGCAATACTTCCTCTTCCGGACGCCTCCACCACAGCGAGTATTCGCTCTGCACTGCCGTGACCGGCTGCACTCGGTGTGCGCGACGGATCGTCTGCACTCCTGGTTCAGAAAGGCCGAAGTGCTTCACCTTGCCTTGCTGAATGAGGTTCTTCACTGCTCCCGCCACTTCTTCGATGGGCACGTTGGGATCAACCCGGTGTTGATAAAACAGATCGATGCTGTCGACCTTCAGCCGTTTGAGTGAGCCTTCGGCAACCTCTTTGATGTGCTCTGGCCGGCTGTTGAGCGCACTCCACTTGCCCCCGTCCTCAGGATTCGGCGCAAAGCCAAACTTCGTTGCGATCAACACACGGCCGCGGAACGGAGCAAGCGCTTCGCCGACCAGTTCTTCGTTCGTGTAAGGACCGTACACTTCGGCGGTATCAAAGAATGTGACGCCACGTTCCACCGCTGTCCCGATCAACGCAATCATCTCCCGCTTGTCCGCAGGCGGACCGAGG
>JAUTWY010000345.1 GCA_030838305.1 Acidobacteriaceae bacterium | reverse complement strand
CATTTCGATTCGTCGCTGGCAGCCAGACTGGGTTGCTACAAACCCGAATTCTGGCTGGAGTCCGGCTCCGTTCTATCCTTCGCCATCGCCTGGCTCGTCAAAGGAGAAACCTTCTCGTTCATTCGGGATTGAATATCGACCAACACGTAAGCGAGCCATCCTGAGGGTCCTTCCGGAGTCTGCTTCATAATCCCGCCGCCGCTACCTTCTCCCACCTTGATCAAGGGATGCTGGAGCTTCTGCCGCTCCTGTTCCTGTTTTGGGAACATCGTTTCCTGGTGCTGGTATTTCTGGTCCTGCTTCGGGTTACGCAGGAACCTTCGAACACACCATCATTGATAAATCGTGTCATCATCCCCGGACATCGCGTGCTACCATTCAGCTCACCGGGAAAAGGTTTCTCTGACATGCAAAGCACCAAAGCAGTCGTTCCCAGACCTGCTACGAATACCGCAGTTGCACCCAATACCAAGCCTTTCGCGCTCACGATCTTCCTGAGTGCCTTTCTCCTATTCCAAGTGCAATTGATTGTGGGGAAGCAACTGCTACCGTGGTTTGGCGGTACTCCGGCGGTCTGGAATACCTGCTTGGTGTTTTTCCAATTGCTGCTGCTTGCGGGCTACGCCTATGCGCATTTGGTGACGGTGCGACTCAAGGCATGGAACTTGACCCGCACCCATATCGCCCTGTTGCTCATTTCGGTGGTCGTCCTCATGGTCTTGGCCGTCAGGTGGCGTTCGCCCATCTTCCCCGGTGACAATCTGCGCCCGCAAAATCCCGCGTCTCCGACCTGGGACATTGTTTTGCTCCTTGCGGCCAGCGTCGGACTGCCTTTCTTTCTCCTATCTACCACGGGTCCGCTAGTACAGTCGTGGTTCACTCGCTCTTCTCCTAAGGCTTCCCCCTACCATCTGTATGCACTCTCCAACCTCGGCTCGTTGCTTGGACTGCTGACCTATCCGTTCCTGTTCGAGCCCAACTTGAGCTTGCGGAATCAGGGACGCATTTGGACCCTGGCTTACCTATTGTTCGTATTGGCGTGTATGCTTTGCGCCCTGCGTTTTGCCCAAGACAGCACAACGACCGTTGCCAGCACAGTCGACGAGACAAATGGTGATACAGCTGATGAGCACCCAACTCGCGTCCAGCGCCTGCTATGGATCGGATTGGCCGCCTGCGGTTCCACCATGCTCCTGTCTGTAACCAACCTCCTATGCCAGGAGATCGCGGTAGTTCCGTTTTTGTGGGCTTTACCTCTGAGCATCTACCTGGTTTCGTTTGTGTTGTGTTTTCAAGAGAAGCGGTTCTACCGGCGAGGAATTTTTCTCGTGCTGTTTGTGATGACGGCAGTTTGGGGCGGAGTGTTATTCCTGCAGGGCGAACAGGTCAAGGTGCAGACTCAGTTAAATGGGTTTGGCTTGCTTCTGTTCGCCGCCTGCATGGTGTATCACGGCGAGCTCGCGATGCTCAAACCGAATCCACGTCACCTCACTTCATTCTACTTGCACATCGCATCCGGAGGAGCGCTCGGCAGTGTGTTTGTTGGCTTGATTGCGCCTCATGTGTTCCCGGCAATTTGGGAATTCCAGTTAGGCCTGTGGGCTTCGGGCCTGTTGTTGGCTGTAGTCCTTTGGCGGGATAAGTCTTCCTGGCTCCATAACCATCCGCGCTGGTTGTCTTCCGCGGTGGCCCTTGCAGTAGTGGCGGTCGCCGATTACATCGGCGTGGCGACCACTATCCTTCACACCAAGCCTTTGTACTTCCACATCTTGGTCGCTGCGTTAGCGATCTTGACCTTGGTCAAGATACGTACTGGCCGCGGAACTCCTGCGCTGCATCCCCGCACGCTGCAAGCGGTCGCGCTCTGTGGGTGGTGCCTGTTCGGCCTCTTGTTCTGGCTGCAGGTACACAGGCAGACCAGGCGGTCAGTGCTTCTGACTCGCAATTTTTACGGCACGCTTCGAGTAACGTACGACGAACCTATTGCGTACCGCCACGCGCTCGTTTTGCGCCATGGCCTTACTTTGCACGGCGCGCAACTCCAGGCACCAAACCTGCGTCGCAGACCCACTACCTACTACGGGCCCAGCGGCGGCATCGGATTGCTGTTACTCAACCATCCGAACCGCAATGAAGCGAATGCCGAAGCACGCCACTTGCGTCTGGGAGTGATCGGACTCGGAGTTGGAACCCTTTCCGCCTACGGCCTGCCTGGGGATTACATCCGGTTTTACGAGATGAATCCAGAAGTGGTCCGGTTGGCGCGGGGGGAGAAGGCTCTGTTCACGTACTTGAATGACTCCTCCGCTCAAACCGATGTAGTGATCGGCGACGGACGTATCTCGCTCGAGCAGGAGCTCACTGCCGGTGATCCGCAGAAATTTGATGTCCTGGTGATCGATGCCTTCAGCAGCGATTCCATCCCTCTTCACTTGCTCACTCGCGAAGCAATGAGCATCTATGTCCAGCATCTCCGCAACCCGCGGTCGATTCTGGCCTTCCACGTTTCCAATCGTTCGCTCGACCTCCGGCCGGTCCTGCTGGGCTTGGCACAGCAGGAGCGTCTCCAACTGGTTCATGTGGTTGTTACCAAGCCCCATTTTGACGATGAGACGCCCTCCGATTGGGTGCTGATGGCATTGGATCCCGCAATTCTGGGGACGCCGGCAATCCTGCGGCAAGGTACGACTATCCAACTGCCCGGTCCAGCTCCTCTGTGGACCGACGACTACAGCAATCTCTTGCAAGTGCTGCGGTAGTCGGGAGGGTCTGAACTTATGCCTTAGCAAGAATGAGTCCCAAGGCGAAGCCCGCACTCAATACAACCCCTTCTCCCCCGGAGGCCGGGTCTTCCACCTCCGATGCACCCACAACCACTGCTCCGGATACTTCCTCACATATTCTTCAATGATCGTTGTAAATCTCTGTGTGTTGGCCTGGATGTCCGCCTCCAACTCCCCCGTACGCACCAACTCCACCGCCGGATCGAACCGCAGCCGGTATTTCCCCAGCTCCGTGTCCCAAATCGTAAACGTCGGAACTACAGCCGCATCGGTGCGCAGCGCAATCCGCGCCAGTCCACTCGCTGTGCATGCCGGGATGCCAAAAAAATCCACAAAGATCCCCTGCGGCGGAGTCATATTCGTATCCATCAATATGCCCACCACTTCTCCCGCCTTCATTGCGGCCAGCAACCCACGCACGAAGTCGTCTTTGTCCACGGTCTTATTCCCGTGCATCGTGCGATATTGCCGGATCAAACGGTCGATATAAACATTGTCCATCGCGCGCGAGACGACATGCATCCAGTGCCCATGCAACGAGTGAGTGAAAGCCGAAAGCTCCCACCCGCCGAAATGAGCCGTCAGAAACAGCACTCCCTTGCCTATCGCGTGCGCATGCTCGTAGTTCTCAAAGCCGTCATAAACTACGACTTCTTCAACGTTCTCCCGCGTGTACTTAGGAAAGTGGCAGACCTCCGCCAGTTGACGTCCGAGGGAAGAAAACTCCGCGCGCAGAATCCGCGCTCGCTCCGCCTCAGTCTTTTCGGGAAATGCCAGTGCGAGATTGCGCATCCCAACCTGCCGCAATCGCACGTGCAAGAGACAAACCACCCAGCCCAGCCCAATGCCGGCGGCCCGCGCCAGCGGGCGTGGCAACATACCGAGGATTTTGATGAACGGCCAGGCTGCCGCGTACTCAAGTCGCTGCCGCATCGGGGAAGCGTGACGGTACCACCGTGAAAATTTAGTTGTCAAATAAAGTACGCTTGTCATCCTGAACAAGCGTTCTTCGCGCAGTGAAGGATCTGGGCGAGCCGCGCGTTGTGTCGCGTTCTTCGCGACACAATCATAGCGTGTTTGGCTCGCTCCCCTACTTCGCCGCTTCCTGCGCCCACTGCGCCAGCGTGCTCAAAAACGGATGCGCCGCCGCCGGCGCTTCAATCTCTCCAGTCAGCGACGTCCGGAACGGCACCATGCGTCCGTAAAACTCCCGTGTGCTGTCCTTATCCTGCTTCACCACCGCCCCGTTCAGGCTCACGCCGGCAAACAGTCCGCGGGCCCGTGAATAAGTCAACACCTCCGCCCGCATCTTCCAGTCAGTATTCCCCTCGGCATGCCGGCCCACCGGCCCCGCCGCCACCGAAGCATCGGCTCCCAGCGCGAATTGGCTGGACAGCAAATGCTTCATGCCATCCTTGTTCATGATCAGCATCACCAGGTCGACCGCCTGTCCGCCAATCTGAAAACCAACGCTGCCCCCCGTCACCACGAAAAATGCCGGAGCGCTCCATCCCTTCGGAGTGCGGCAACTGGCCAGCCCACGGCCATATTTTCCGCCCACGATAAACCCGCCTTTCAGCATCGTCGGCACCACTGCAACACACTCCGCCGAGCCCAACACTTCCTGCGGGATGCCCTTGTCCGGCGCCCCCTGAATCTCATTGAGAACTTGCGCCGCGGCCTCGGCGCGCTCCGCCGCCTTGGTGTCTTTGCTTGATTCATCCGCCGCAAAAGAAAACGAACAGAGAGATACGCTCAGGGTCAAGAGCAAGAGTTTTTTCATGGTTCCTCTTCACACAACACTTGTTTGGGATCTAGTACTTGGATTGTAAACGAAGCGCAGCAGTTGTATCGGTCCAACGGGAGTGTTCAGTAAGTGTCACGGTCTTAGCCCTGAAGCTTTGAAAACAGCATTGCGAGAAGGCAAGCAGTACCGTGGCACAATGGCAAGCAGTACCGTGGAAGAGCGGCGCTTCAGCTTCAGCGCCGCGTCAGGCCTCCAGAATGAACGTGGGCTTCAGCCCCCGTGGTCGTATTCTTGTTCTCGCTGTGATCTTTTTCTCCATCACGTCGCACTGAGCCGCTGCGTCTTTCAAGGACTGTAAGGGCATGGATCAGAAGAGAAATGGGGAGCAGGGAAAAGTCGGAGACAAAAAAATCGGGGCTGAAAGTAGTGACCCTAATCGCCACTCTCAACCCCGTCTCCCAGGTTCTGTGGTAGGTGAGGCGAGTATGCTTCGCGCTCGCTTCCCCTACAAGATTACCAAGGTCACTGTTCCCAGGTAACCCTAGTGTCAAGACAACAAAAGCTGTCTGACCTAAATTTTCTGGCACAACCCCGACGTCGTACCAAGTACTGAGTACTGAGAACTGCTTCTCTACTTCGCCGCCACCAGCGAATGCGTAATCGCATGCACCGACAGCGCAATCCGGTTCTGCACGCCCACCTTGCGCATCAACTTCGCCACGTGCGCCTTCACCGTGCGCTCCTCAATTCCGAGTTGAGCCCCAATCTCTTTGTTGGAACGGCCGGCCACCAGCATCTCCAGAACTTCTTTTTCGCGGTCGGTGAACGTGACGCGGCCCGCCGGAAAAATCCGCCCTGGAGCCGACGACACCCGCTCGATAAACATGGAAAGAACTTTTCTCGGCGCCCACACCGATCCCTGGCTCACAATGCGAATCGCCTGCACAAATTCCGCGGGCGAAGCCGCCTCATCCACATAGCCCTTGGCCCCGGACGCAATCGCCTTAAGAATAGTCTCTTCATCCACTCCCGACCCGGTCACGATAATCCGCAGATCCGGACGCGTCGCCTTCAGGCTCGCCATCACATCAAACAGGTTCTGTCCGGAACGGTTGCCCAGCAGAATCAGGTCAACATCCTGCAACGTAGAAATCTCTGGCAGTCCGGCGGAGATGAGTTCGAACTCGGGCTCGGTATCGAATAAGGCACGAAACCCAACAAACCGCAGCGGATCGCTTTCCACCACGGCAATTTTGATGATCGGTTTTCTGGCAACTGCTGCTTTCATAGGTTTCCCTGTAGAGCGAAGTCTCGTAGTAAGAGCATAGCGGCATTCCCCCTCTCCGCAAAGAGAAGGTGACCGCAGGAAATTACGGGAGTAACATGAAAAAGAACGTTGAAAAACGACTTTGCCGCGGCCATTGGCGTCCTAAGTTCTTGCGTTTCCCGATCTGGAGAAGATTTCGCATGAGAAAAAGCGTCACCTCTTTTTTCGCTATCCTCGCCTGTTTAGCACTCGCCACATCGATTTTCATAGCACCTTCGCCGGCCTTCGGCGTCCAAACTCCTTCCGACACCTACAAGCCGAAATTCCCCGGTGACCCCGCCCGTTCTGGCTCCGAAGCCGCCGCCCTCGCCTACATGCGAGTCGTGATCCGCGCCCAACGCCAATTCAACAAACAATACGACCACTTCGCCACCTCCCTCGCCGAACTCGTTCACTCCGGCTCCTTTACGAAACGCATGGTCAATCCCGATCGCGGCGACTACACCGTCAGCTTTGAAGGAAAGAAAGACAGTTTTACTCTCACCATGATGCCCAAGCAGCTCGACGCTACGCACCGCTCCTTCTATGCCGAAGACGATGGCAAAATCCACGCCGATGAAGAAAAACCTGCAGACGCGAAATCTCCAGTCATCAAATAATCCTGTCATCCTGAGCGAGGATTGTGCTTCGCGAATGCGAAGCGCAACCGTAGTCGAAGGATCCCTTGCCTCCTATACCGGCCATCGGCGTCGCAAGGAGTTTCCATCACCGCTCACATTCACCTCTCACTAATCGAACGAAACTCGGTTTATGATAGCGTCAGAACAACCCGCGAATGAAAAACGCTCTTGTGGAGGAACCATGCCAGCAACGGTCGGCGCGCCAGCGCCCGAATTCTCACTCAAAGATCAGGATCAGAAGGATGTAAAACTCAGCGACTACAAAGGCAAGAAGCGCGTCGTGCTCGTCTTCTATCCCCTCGACTGGAGTCCGACCTGCACCCAAGAGCACGTCTGCCTGGTCAATGGGATGAAGCAATTCGATCAACTCGACGCGCAAGTCCTCGGCCTCAGCGTCGACAGCGCCTGGTCGCACAAGGCCTATGCCGAAAAAATGGGCATCCACTATCCGCTGCTTGCCGACTTCAACCCTCGCGGTGCCGTCGCCGCCAAGTACGGCGTTTATCTCGAAGACAAAGGCATCACTGGCCGCGCCATCTCCATTATCGACCGCGACGGCAAACTTGCCTGGCACAAGAATTACGACATCCCCGTCGTCCCCGACAT
>JAUTWY010000294.1 GCA_030838305.1 Acidobacteriaceae bacterium | reverse complement strand
TAACTCGGGACCAACTACGGTTAGGTCGGGCCGTAGTCTCTCCCCCAGCGCGGCGATTGAATCGAGACTCTTCAGATCCACCGGCAGGCACTCTGCCTCGTCCGCAATCCCGCCATTGCCCGGCGCGCAGTAGAGCTTCGAAACCCGCGCCGACTGCCGCAGCTTCCACACCAGCGCGTGCTCGCGACCACCGCTACCCAGAACGAGAACTTTCATAGCCAGAGAAAATAAAGGTTAGGGGAGAGTGAGAAAGCTGTCAAACGCGCACATCCCGACGTAGTGTCTTAAATGTGCGTTGAAGGCACACGTCACTTTTCAGACACTACCCATCCCGACTCACCCTGTGTCCCCCGTGCCCCCTGTGTTAAAGGTTCTTCTTCGCACTTCTTAACTACGCTTAACCCAGTCGTATAATCGTCCCCAATGATCACCGTCTCGAAAGAAGACTATCTCAAAGCCATTCTCGAGGCCGAAAGCGAAGGCGAATCCGTCATCTCGGCCCGGCTCGCGGACTGGCTCAAGGTCTCAGCCCCAGCCGTCACCATGGCCGTGCGTCGTCTCAAGAAGGACGGCTTAGTCCGCGTCCAGTCCGACGGCCACCTGCGCCTCACCGCCGCCGGACGCAAGATCGCCCGCAAACTCACACTCCGCCACCATCTCATCGAACGCATGTTAACGGAACTCTTCGGAATGGAATGGTGGAAAGTTCACGACGAGGCTGAGCGCCTCGAGCACGCCGTCTCTCCCGATTTCGAAGCCAAACTCCTGGCCAAGCTCGGCAAGTCAGGCGCTTGCCCTCACGGCAATCTGAGCGAAATGGAAAGCCCCGCCAGCCGCCGCCATCGCGGCCTTCTTCTCCTCGCCGACGCCCCACCCGGCGGCGCCTACTCCGTCAGCGGCATCTACGAACGCGATCGCCATCTCCTTGAATTCCTCGAAGCCCGCGGCATTCGGCCCGGAGCCAAGCTCCGCCTCCTCGAGCGCAATTACGACCAGACCCTCACTCTCTCCACCACCGCCGGCACCGTCTCCCTGGGACACACCGCCGCCGAACGCGTTTGGGTCACCCCGTAACCCCGGGGGCTGGCGCCGGGCCAAAGTCCCGCGATGCGCTGGAGTGTGCGCAAGGATCGCAACCTCTCTGGGGCCCGTTTCATAAATGCCGGCGTTTATTTTGATGCCGTCGCCTGCGCTCGCGAGGTCCGCATCGAACTGGTTTTCGCCGTCCCGGGCGGTGCCAGCGCGCCCAGCGCGCCTCACCCCCTACCGCATTCCGCCTGAAAACGACTAAACTTATAAGTTCCCCACCATCAGGAAGGCGATCATGTCCGTGAACAGCTTCAACTCTCGCTCCTCCCTAAAAGTCGGCACCAAAGAATACGAAATCTACCGCCTCGACGCCCTCGACCAGCAAGGCATCTCGACGAAACATCTCCCGTACTCGCTCCGCATTCTCCTCGAAAATCTTCTTCGCACTGAGGACGGCCGCAACGTAAGAAAAGAAGACATCCGTTCCATGGCGGCGTGGAACAAAAATTCCAAGCCCGACAAAGAAATCGCCTTCACTCCCAGCCGTGTCCTGCTGCAAGATTTCACCGGCGTCCCCTGCGTCGTCGATCTCGCCGCCATGCGTGACGCCATGCAGCACCTCGGCGGCGATCCCGCTCTCATCAATCCTCTGCAGCCAGTCGAACTGGTAATCGACCACTCCGTCCAGGTCGATGAATTCGGCACCTCCAGTGCATTCGACATGAATGCACTGCTGGAATTCCAGCGCAACAAAGAGCGCTACTCCTTCCTCCGCTGGGGCCAAACCGGATTCCGCAACCTCGCCATCGTTCCTCCCGACACCGGCATCGTTCACCAGGTCAATCTCGAATACCTCGCCCGCGTCGTCTTCGTGCAAGAAGTAAACGACAAGCCCACCGCCTATCCCGACACCCTCGTCGGAACCGACAGTCACACCACGATGATTAATGGATTGGGCGTGCTCGGCTGGGGCGTCGGCGGCATCGAGGCCGAAGCTGCCATGCTCGGCCAACCCGTCTCCATGCTGATTCCGCTCGTCGTCGGCGTAAAGCTCACAGGACGCCTGCGCGAAGGGGCCACCGCCACCGATCTCGTCCTCACCATCACCGAGATGTTGCGCAAGCACGGCGTCGTTGGAAAATTTGTTGAATACTTCGGCCCCGGATTGCAAGATCTTCCACTCGCCGATCGCGCCACCATCGCCAACATGTCGCCCGAATATGGCGCGACCTGCGGCATCTTCCCCGTCGACAAAGAGAGTCTGAAGTATCTGAAACTCAGCGGCCGCGGCGCCGAACAAATCGCTCTGGTCGAAGCCTACTGCCGCGAACAAGGACTCTTTCACGACGACAGGACTCCCGAAGCCGAATACTCCGAACTCCTCGCACTCGATCTCGGCACTGTGGAACCCAGCCTCGCCGGCCCCAAGCGTCCGCAGGATCGCGTCATCCTCTCGCAAGCTGCCGACTCGTTTCACAAAGCTCTGCCTTCGCTCCTCAAACCGAGATCAGCAGCCAGTACTGCGACGGCCTCAGGAGTCACAAACTCTGCCCGCTGGGAGCAGGAAGGCGGCAGTCCCGCCGCAATCGGCGTCGAAGATCCCAACGTGCACGAACACGTCCCCGCCAGCGTCAAGAATTCTCTGAAACACGGCAGCGTAGTCATCGCCGCGATCACCTCCTGCACCAATACCTCAAACCCTTCCGTCATGATCGGCGCAGGATTGCTCGCCAAGAAAGCCGTTGAAAAAGGTTTGTCCGTTCCGCCCTGGGTCAAAACTTCGCTCGCTCCCGGATCGAAAGTCGTTCGCGACTATCTTGAAAACGCCGGCCTCATGCCGTATCTCGAAAAACTGAAATTCCACATCGTCGGCTACGGATGCACCACCTGTATCGGCAACTCCGGCCCGTTGCCCGCCGAAGTCTCGCAAGCCATCGAGGAAAAAGATCTCGTCGTCGCCTCCGTCCTCTCCGGCAATCGCAACTTCGAAGGCCGCATCAACTCTGAAGTTCGCGCCAATTATTTAATGTCTCCGCCACTGGTCGTCGCCTTCGCCCTCGCCGGACGCATCGACACCGACCTCCGCAAAGACGCCATCGGCAAGGGCCGGGATGGCAACTCCGTCTACCTTGCCGATCTTTGGCCCACCCAGCGCGAAGTCGAAGAAGCCATCGAACACTCGGTCACCGCCGAAATGTTTTCAAAAACCTATGCGGAAGTTTTCCAGGGAGACGAACGCTGGCGCGGCCTTGCCATCCCCAAAGGCCAGACCTACGTCTGGGAAGAAGATTCCACCTACATCCGCCGCGCTCCCTATTTCGACGGCATGAAGCTGAAGCCCTCGCCCGTCGAAGATATCAAAGGCGCGCGCGTGCTCGCCGTCCTCGGCGACAGCGTCACTACCGACCACATCTCTCCCGCCGGTTCCATCAAGAGAGACGGCCCCGCCGGAAAATACCTGCAGGAGCACGGCGTCAAGCCTCCTGACTTCAACTCTTACGGCTCGCGCCGCGGCAATCACGAAGTCATGGTTCGTGGCACCTTCGCCAACGTCCGCCTGCGCAACAGGCTCGTCAACGTCGAGGGCGGCTTCACCCGCCACCTCCCGACCAATCAGGAAATGTCGATCTTCGAGGCCTCTCAGAAATATCAATCCGGTGGCATTCCGCTCATCATTCTCGCGGGAAAAGAATACGGCTCCGGTTCCTCCCGCGACTGGGCTGCCAAAGGCCCACGCCTCCTCGGAGTCGACGCCGTCATCGCCGAAAGCTACGAACGCATCCACCGCTCAAACTTAGTCGGCATGGGAATCCTCCCGCTGCAATTCAAATCAGGCGAGACTGCAGAATCGCTAAAGCTGACCGGAGAAGAAGTTTTCGAGATCACCGGCATCCGCGATGTAGTTGACCACTTCGCCGCCGGACGCGAAATGAAAGTCCGTGCCAAAGGTAAGGGAAAAGCAATCGAGTTCACCGCCCTGGTCCGCATCGACACCCCGCAAGAAGCCCTCTACTACGCCAACGGCGGGATCTTGCAATACGTCCTGCGGCAGTTGCTGGCGGCAAAGCCCAGCGCGCAGACGGTGGGCGTGTGAAGATGCCTTGCGAGGCGCTTTGAATAGTAGCTTTGCAGCGAGACGCTTGAATAGTAGCTTTCAATATTTAGCTTTGAAGGGGCATGGCATCAGCCATGCTGCCATCGCCCCCTAAGACGCCGGCTTTAGCGGCTGAGGTAGGTCTCCCGACGCTTTGACTCGGCCCAGAGGATATTTCTCACTCGCCGAACAATGTTTTTGCTGGCCTGGTATGAATCCGGGGAACGTCGCGCCTTCCACCGTCCGACGAAGCGCCTTCCCCACCTCACTGCAAAATAAACCAGCAAAGCTATACACAGCGCTTCAACTCCCATACGAAGATACATCGCGGTGGACATCGAGATCCCGATCCCACCTCCGATCGCGACGTAAGCCGCGATGCACGCAGGACACTTTGGCAACAGCGCCAAAATGCCGCTCGGAACCATCCATCGGACGGCGGCGAGACCCTGCCGAGCCCGCGTCGCCGGGCGCGGACCGCCATTGGCGGCCCGCACTCCGCCCGTAACGCAGCAAGCATACGCGTTCACAACTGATACTCTCCCGAGCAGCACGAAGCGCCCACACTCTTCGGAGCCACATACTGCGACTTCGGGTCGACGACATAGCCCTCCGCATATCGATCGTGATGTCGCACCCATGCCATCGGGAACGCCAATCCATCCTCGTCCCGGCCCTTTGGCACCAGATCCAGAAGATTGTAAGTGCCCACCAGGATGTCGAGCCCGCGAGCGAAAGAGGAATAGGTGTGGAAGATTTCGCCCGCATCGTTCTTATAGAACACGCTTGCACCCGGGCCCTCTTCGCTCGGGAACTCAACCACGTCGTAGTTGTAATTCTTCTTGCCGTTCGCCATTTCTTCCTTCGTAAACGACACGTGGTAGTCCCAGTTGAAGTCGTTCGTAAACGACGACACCCACCGGAACTGCCAGCCCATCCTCTTCTTGAACAAGTCGATCTGCGCCAGCGGAGCTCGTGAAATCACCGCCAACGTGACGTCCCGATTTGCCAGGTGTACCAGAGTCCCATCGAGATGATCGGACACGAGTGAGCAACTCGGGCAACCCTCCGCCCACTCCGGACTGAACATGAAGTGGTACACAATCAACTGGCTTCTGCCCGCGAACAGATCGGCAAGACTCTCTCTGCCATTCGGCCCGTCGAACACATACTCCTTTTCAACTTTCTCCCACGGCAATTCGCGGCGCTGCCGACTCAATTCATCTCTCAATTTGGTGAACTCCTTTTCTTTCCGGAGCAATTCTTTTCGGATCGAAATCCATTCTCTCGGGGAAACAACCTCGCGTCCCTGAATTCCCGTGCGGGTAGCTACTGTAGTCATTTGCATTCTCCTCAATAGTCAGTTCGTGGATGTCCTGCTGTTTTCGGTTACAGACCGCCGCCGGGCGGCCTAATGTCTTTTGCGTTTGCGTGAAGTGTTTCGCTTTCCGCCTGCGCTATCCTTCTCGGCGCTATCCTTGATTCCCAGAAGCACACTAGACCAAAGCTCCTGAAACGGCCCGACCCATCGTTCATAAATTTGACGAATGGGCAGGACATTCAACGAGTTCAACCGCTGTCTCCCCGCCTCGCGCGTCTGCACCAGTTGCGCCTCGCGCAGCACGTCGAGATGCTTCATCACTCCAAAACGAGTCATGTGCGGAAACGATTCCACAATCTCGGTTGTGGTGCGGGGACCGTCCCGCAGAAAATCAAGAATCGCGCGCCGCGTTGCATCCGAGAGCGCCTTCCACACCGGGTCGAGTTCGTCCGCGGGACGACCTGCGATTTTCGTCACGCTATTCGCAGTCCTTCTTCACTCCGCTAAGCATGTGACTCCATCCCGTGCTAAGGCCCTTCCGGTGCTCCGGATCAATCATGCCGATTGCCCGATGCCGCAACGCCACTCGGCACCCTCCGGAAGCCGGCTCGACCTTGATCTCCACGTGATTCGTCGCCGGATACGACATGAACATCGGACCGCTCAATTCCAACAGCGTCGGAGGCTTGATGACCTGCACGAATCCCCACAAGTGCCCGACTCCGTTTCCCCGGTCCCGGTACCAGCGCCCGCCCGGTTTTGCCTCCAGCAGCAACTCCAGGGATTGGCCGTCGGGTCTCGTGTTGCCTTTCCCAAATCGATGCAGAACGGCTGCAAATGCCTTTTCTAGTGTGGTTTTGATCTCTATGTGTTGCTCAACGTCGAGGGTCAGATCTTGCAATGTCATTGTTGTTTTCTCCTTCGTGCTCCAGCGAGCATCGTGATGTGAGTAAATGGTAACGTGAATTAATAGTCACGTCAAGTACCTTTTTCGGAAAACCGAGCAGTGTCCGTGTGGAGCGGACACTCTTGTCCGCTGCCTTTGCCTTTGACTTTTTTTGCAGGCAGCAATAGCTTCCAAGCTTTCCCGATACGCCTCATACTTGTACCGCTCCGGATGCTTCGGCTTTTCCGGCAAAATCGTCACCGCTTTCTTCTGCTTCCCACGCAACAAAACCGCCGCCGGAATCAAATACCACACATCTGCCAGAATCACATACGCCGCAAGAAAGTCGATCTGCTTCAGCGTATAAGGCTTGCTGTGCGCGTTCGGCTTGACTTGGCACAAGTAATCCATACTGCGTCCGGCAATCCGTTGATTTCACTTGCACCCGCAATATCAAATTGCCCGATTCAATCCCCACACCGTAAGCCGACGAATCTCCCCACGGCTTCGATACCTTGAATCCCTTCCGCACCGCACACGCCATAGACTGCAACTCCAACCACTCGCCCCGCTCCTTGAATGTCCTGAACCCCTTGCACTGAGTCATCCACGCCCTTTCACCTTCGGCACAAAAAAAGGCGCGGTCCGGGTGAGCCGCGCCTTCGTTTCTTAGTTTTTACCCGATAACTCTGGTGCATCAATCAGGAATGGGTGATTGGGACAGGTTTGCCAAGAATATATCCCCCGCATTGTGCGCGACTTGGGGACAGTTAAGCGGCTTCTGCCCCTTGACAACTTCCGGTTTGGGAACGCGAATATTCTCCAGTCTGGGACCCCAATAAACTTAGTACAAACCTTAAAGCGCCTCAGGCATCGAAGCTAGGCATCTAAGGAGGCGTAGCTCATGATGGGTAAGTCCAAGTTTTCTACCGTTTCTGCATCCCTGCTTTCCGGAGCCGTACTGACCGCAGCTTTGCTGTTCACGGCAGTCCCACGGCTTCACGCCGAAGACCGCTACGACCGCTGCCAGCGCCGGGTCGCTCATGCCGAGCATGATCTCCACCGCGCTATCGAGCGCCATGGACGCCACAGCGCCCAGGCAGATCACGAACGCCGTGAACTGCACCAGGCGCGCGAGCGTTGCTGGCGCGAACGTCACCGGTGGTGGGATGAACATGAACACCGCTGGCGGACCGAGCGCGATTGGGACGAGCACGATCACGATCGCGACTAAATCCTCTCTGCCCTTATAAACTCTCGAGGGTTTCCCGCTCTTGTCTCTCCGGTTTCTGGAGAGACAGGACGGGATTTTTAATTTTCGGCGGTTGTGAAGATCGACAAAAGTTGCTCCACATATTTGAGAGCGACGACGCACCGATGCCGACCTAAGTAGGAAGTTCTACCCTGTGTTCCCCTGTGCCATCTGTGTTAAAGATTTTCCTACCGCGTGTCTCGCCACTTTGCCCACTCCCGCCCGCTGCTATAATAAAGAATTGCGCTCATGCCCACGAAACGCCTGATTCGTTCCACCACAGTCTTATCGATCCGCCGCAACGGCAGCGTGGTCCTTGCCGGCGACGGACAAGTCACGCTGGGCGAATCCGTCATCAAACATACGGCAAAAAAAATCCGCCGCCTTTACAACGACAAAATCCTCGCTGGATTTGCGGGCTCGACCGCCGACGCCTTCACCTTATTCAGCCGCTTCGAATCGAAACTCGAGCAATACCACGGCAACCTGGGACGCGGCGCCGTCGAACTCGCAAAAGATTGGCGCACCGACAAATATCTGCGCCACCTGGAAGCATTGTTGTTGGTCAGCGACAAAGAGCAAACGTTCCTGCTGAGCGGACAAGGCGATGTGATCGAGCCTGACGGCGGAGTGGCCGCCATCGGCAGCGGAGGCCCCTACGCTCAAGCCGCCGCCCAGGCCCTCGCGACCCACACCCAACTCACCGCCCGCCAGATCGCCGAAGAAGCAATGAAGATCGCCGGGAAAATGTGCATCTATACAAATGACGCAGTAACGATTGAGGAACTTTAACTCTCGGTTCTCCGTTCTCAGCGAAACCGTCGCTGCGCAACCGAGAACTGGGAACTGAGAACTGAGAATTTGTTTATGGCCATTTACTTACCCAGCAGCGCCGAAGAAGAACAACTCGCACTCGACGAACTCACACCCCGCGAGATCGTCGTCGAACTCGACAAACACGTCATCGGCCAGAAGGACGCGAAGCGAGCTGTCGCGATCGCCCTCCGCAACCGCACCCGCCGCCAAAAGCTAACCCCCGACCTAGCCGAAGAAATCATTCCCAAAAACATAATCATGATAGGGCCGACGGGGGTGGGGAAGACGGAGATTGCGCGGAGGCTGGCGAAGCTGGCGAATTCTCCGTTCCTGAAGGTGGAGGCTTCGAAGTTTACCGAGGTGGGGTATGTGGGGAGGGATGTGGAGTCGATGGTGCGGGATCTGGTGGAGATTGCGATTGATAATGTCCGAGAAGAGAAGTTGGAGGATGTGGCGGACAAGGCTGAACTGAATGCGGAGGAGCGGTTGCTGGATATTTTGTTGCCGCCTACGCCAGTGGCGCGCCCGGGTGAGAGCACTACTGCGGGTGGAGTGGTGATTGACGGCAATACGGCGCTGGCGGAGTCTGCGTCGCGGACGCGGGAGAAATTGCGGCAGCAGTTGCGGGAAGGGAAGCTGGACGAGCGGCAGGTCGAGATTGATGTGCGCGAACGGAATTTCCCCACGTTTGAAATTATGAGCAATCAGGGCATGGAGGAGATGGACATCAACATCAAGGACATGCTGCCGAACATCTTTGGGGCGCGGACCAAGAAGCGGAAGATGAAGGTGAACGAGGCGTTTGAATATTTAATCCAGGAAGAAGAGCAGCGGCTGATCGATATGGATCACGTTACGCGGACGGCGATTGATCGCGTGGAGAATTCTGGAATCGTGTTCCTGGATGAAATCGACAAGATTGCGGGGCGTGAAGGGGGGCATGGTCCGGATGTGTCGCGAGAAGGTGTGCAGCGGGATATTCTTCCCATCGTGGAAGGCACGACCGTTAATACCCGTTACGGAATGGTGCGGACGGATCATATTCTGTTTATTGCGGCGGGGGCGTTTCACGTTTCGAAGCCGAGCGATCTGATTCCGGAGTTGCAGGGGAGGTTTCCGATCCGGGTGGAGTTGCAGTCGCTGACCATGGAAGATTTCGTGCGGATTCTGACGGAGCCGAAGTCGTCTTTAGTGAAGCAGTACACGGCGTTGCTCGAAACTGAAGGGGTGAAGCTGGAGTTCACGCCCGAGGCGCTGTCAGAGATCGCGCATTTTGCTTTTCGAGTCAATGAGAGCACGGAGAATATTGGAGCGCGGCGGCTGCATACGATCATGGAACGGGTGTTGGATGAGTTGAGCTTCGATGCTCCGGAGCGTAAAGGGGATCACGTTATTATTGATGCGGATTATGTACGGAAGATGTTGACCGATATTGTGAAGGACCAGGACTTGTCGCGGTATATTCTGTAGGAAAATCTTTAACACAGAGGAACACAGGGTAACCCCAAAAGTTTGGGGTTTTTCTTGTTGTATTGTGTTTGGACAATGACATGAAAACTATTGATCGCTCACGGCTGGCGGCTCTGATGGAGCGGGAGCAGAAGAAGTTTGTGGAGGAGAGGCCGAAGTCGAAGGCGCTGTTTGAGCGGGGGCGGAAATCGCTGCTCGCGGGGGTGCCCATGAACTGGATGGTGAAGTGGGCGGGGGCGTTTCCGCCGTTTGTGCGGGAGGCGCAGGGGGCTTCTTTCTTTGATGTGGATGGGCACCGCTACGTGGATTTTTGTCTGGGGGACACGGGAGCGATGACGGGGCATTCGCCGTCCGCAACGGTGAAGGCGGTGGAAGAGCAGGCGCGGCGGGGGATTACGCTGATGCTGCCGGGCGAGGATGCTATTTTTGTTGCGGAAGAATTGCAGAAGCGGTTCGGACTGCCGTACTGGCAGTTCGCGCTGACGGCAACGGACGCGAATCGATTTTCCATTCGTCTGGCGCGGCAGATTACGGGGCGGAAGAAGATTTTGGTTTTCAACTGGTGTTATCACGGAACGGTGGACGAAACGTTTATTACTCTTCAACCGGACGGCACGGCGGGCGCGCGGCGCGGGAATGTTGGGCCGCCGGTAGATCCTTCGGTTACGACCCGGGTGGTGGAGTTCAACGATGTCGCCGCGCTGGAGGCGGCGCTGGTTTACGGTGACGTGGCGTGCGTGCTGGCGGAGCCGGCGATGACCAATGTGGGGATCGTGCATGCGCAGCCGGGATATCACGCGGCGCTGCGGGAGTTGACGCGGAAGCATGGGGTGCTGCTGATCATCGATGAGACGCACACGATCTGCGCCGGACCCGGCGGGTATACCAGGGCGGAGAATTTGGAGCCCGACGTTTTGGTATTTGGCAAAGCGATTGGGGGAGGGATTCCGGGCGCGGCCTACGGATTTTCGCAGGAAGTGGCGGACCGGATTGTTGCGGGGCAGAATTTAGAAGACTGCGACGTGGGTGGGATTGGCGGGACGCTGGCGGGCAATGCGCTGTCGCTTGCGGCGATGCGAGCAACTCTTAGTAAGGTGCTCACTAAAGAAGTTTTTGACAGGATGATTCCGATGGCAGAGCGCTGGACTCTGGGCGTGGCGAAAGCGATTGCCGAGGCGGAGCTTCCCTGGCACGTTACGCGCCTGGGATGCCGTGCGGAATATCTGTTTCAGGCCGACGCTCCGAAGAATGGGACGGAGGCGCATGATGCGATGGATTTCGAGCTGGAGCGGTTCATGCATTTGTACGCCATGAACCGGGGGATTCTGCTGACGCCGTTTCATAATATGGCCCTGATGTCGCCGCAGACCGAGAGCGAGGATGTGGACCGGCATACCAAGGTGTTTCGGGAAGCGGTGGGGGAGTTGGGGTAGGGCAGTGGGTCAGTCGCGGAGCGAAGGTGTCGAGGGTACTCCGCAGAAAATCTTTGACACGGGGGAACACAGGGTAAACCTTTTTCTGCAGGATAGCCTCGAGGGACATCGTGAACAGAGAATTCGTCGGGCTGAAGCCCGCATTGATTAATGAGCGCTTTGCGCGGTGTTGAAGCGCCGCTCTTCCACGGTACAATGGGCCGGCCACGGTGCCATAGGTCGTCGAGTATTGGCGCGATCTGTGCCCAATCTTGAAAGGCGAGTGGGCGAGTCGCCCACTCCCACATGCTCTACCCCACACGATTTGTCCTGTGATGTACTCTGGTCATTCTGAGCATGAACAGGCTACTGGGACAATTGCTTGTGGCGGCGGCGTTGGGGTGGATCACGGGGTGTGCTTCGATTGGGCCACCGTTGCCGCCTTCGCTGGAATTGCCGCGGCCGCCAACCGACTTGCGGGCTTCGCGTAAAGGGCATGAAGTCAGGCTTACATGGACGATCCCGGCGCAAACAACGGACCGGCAGAGCGTGCGTTATTTGGGCAAGACGCAAGTTTGCCGAAGCCTGGATGCGACGATCAAGCAGTGTGGAACATCGGTGGGAGCGGGCGCGCCGCCGGCGAAGTTTGCCGGGGCCAGCAAATCAGCGCCTCAGAAAATGAGCGCGACCTTCACTGACACACTGCCTTCGGAGCTTGAGCAGGCGCATCCTACGGATTTTGCCACTTACGCTGTCGAAGTTTTGAATACGGCGGGTCGGGGCGCGGGGCTCTCGAATCAG
>JAUTWY010000293.1 GCA_030838305.1 Acidobacteriaceae bacterium | reverse complement strand
CGGCGCAACTCAAGACCATTCAGGAAGTGATTACCCTGTTGGTGTTCTCCGTGTTTTCCGTGCTCTATCTCAAGCAGCCGGTGCGCTGGAACCATGCCGTGGGATTTGCGATGATTGTGGCCGCCGTGGCGGTGATCTTCAAACAGTGGTGACTGAGACAGTCAACTTTTCCTTGCCGCTGCGATGGCTTGCGTCTTCTTCAGGATGGCAATCTGGCCCGCATGGTACAGCTCGTGTTGCGCGATGCCCTGCAACATGAAATAGAAATCGTATTTCTTGCCGGGAACGCGCTCGCGAAGACGAGATTCAGGTAGTGTCCCCACGGTCTTCACTAAAACATCGTGCTGGCGCTTCGCCTGAGCGACGGCCTTGCGCCACGCCGCTTCGGTGGGCTTTGGAACGATGGGGAAGTTTGCGACGCCGGTGAGCTGCACTTTCTCTCCACTCAGTCTTCGGCAAGCCGCGCCGTCCCAAGCAGCTATGTGCATCACCAGTTCCCAAATGCTGTGAACTCCGCGCAGTGTATTCGCCGCAGCCGTGCCGGCATCTACGTCTTCCAACAGTTCAAGCAGAGCTGGACCATGCCAGGCAACGCCTTCGAACGCTCGACGCAGTTGATCAGCCAGGAGGATGGACTCGGAAGGCACAGATTTCATATCTTCTAGTTTTCTGAGACAAAGATTCGTCGAGAAATCAGGACTGCGCGTCCGCCACAACCGCGATGTCTGCGGCATTCGCCGCATCGAGAATCTTCTCTCCATCGAGCAGCAGGCACTTCCCCGCATCCAACGCCAAGCAAGTCGCGCCTGCCGCCTGCATGACTTCGATCGTCTTCACTCCGATCACGGGAACGTCGAAGCGCATATCCTGATTGGGCTTGGCGATCTTCACCACGGTCAGACTTCGGCTCAACGTGGAAGCATCGCCGTGTAACGAGCTCATGATTTGCCCGGCGCGATCGATCGTGGCGTCGGTCCCCTCCATGGCTTCGACCGCCACGCAAGCGGCGTCGGCGATAATGACGGTCTGGCCAATGTCATGCTTGGCAAGCTGGCCGGCCACGGCGCGGCCGTAATCAATGTTCTTACGCTCCTGCTCGTTGGGCCCGCGGCGTGTAAGCATTCCGGACTTCACCAGCAGCGGTTCGAGCAAGGTCGTGGAGTTCTCTAACGTGATACCTTCCTCCGCGAGCACCTTAGCCACGGCACCCAGCAGGCTGTCCGTGTTGCGCGTCGTGAGCGATAGCAGAAGCTTGGCCAGGCGCCAGTCCGGCCGGATCGCGGAAAAAATTTGCTGGTGCTTAACCTGCCCAGCCATGAGGGCCCGGCGCACGCCTTCGCGCTGGAAAGTTTCGATCAGTTTCGACAGCTCGCCCAGTGACAGCCAGTGAACCGACGCCGCGCCGTGGGACTCGATCTCAGGAGAGGCTTCTTCCTTGATCGCAGCCACCACGACCTCGAACCCCTGGGCGCGAGCCGCATCCAAAATCAGGAGCGGAAATTTGCCGTTGCCCGCGATAAGGCCGATACGTTGCATTTCAGTGGTGAGGGGTCGGTGGTCAGGGGTCAGTGCCGGTTTACTGGCCACTGATCACTAACCACTGGCCCCTTACTTAATCACTCCTCTTTCCGAGGATTCGATGAAGCGGATCAACAGGTCCACATCTTCGCCTTGACCCGGTTCTGTTTTCAGTTTCGCTAGCGCCTGCGACGTGTTCAGCTTCGACGCCAGCAGAGTCTTGTAAGCATGGTGAATCTTGCGAATGCGTTCCGGAGAAAAGCCGCGGCGTTCGAGGCCAACTTTATTCATTCCATACGCGTGCGTGTCGCGTGCCGCGGATGTCATGGAAAACGGCAGGACATCCTGCGTGATGGTGGTTCCCCCACCGATGTAGGAGTGCGCCCCGATCCGCACAAACTGATGCACCGGGCAGAGCGCCCCGACCACGGCCCATTCCTCGACCGTCACATGCCCCCCCAGTGTAGCCCCGTTCACCAGCATGCAATGATCGCCGATCACGCTATCGTGTCCGACGTGGGCATAGGCCATGATCAGCACGTGGCTGCCAATTGTAGTTACGCCGCCGCCCTTTGCCGTTCCGCGGCTGATGGTGACGCACTCGCGAATCTCGTTGTGGTCGCCAATCTCCAGACGCGTCGGTTCATCTCGGTAGGAAATATCCTGCGGCGCCATGCCGATCGCGCAAAAAGGAAAAAAAATATTGTCTGCTCCGACTTTCGATGGTCCTTCAATGGCGACATGGGACAACAGCCGGCACCTCTCGCCAAGTTCAACGCCAGCTCCAATCACGCAGTACGGGCCAACTTTGCACGATGCCGGTACTTTGGCCTGCGGATCGATGATGGCCGTGGCGTGAACATTCATGATCGAGTCGTTACGCACTGTGAATTCACTCATCGCGCGGGTTGCCGGACCGCGCGGCTCACTCCGCAGCCGGAAGATCGCCAGTGCCCTCAGGACCTTGGCCGCGGCCGCGCGAGCTGTCGACGAGTTGGCAAGACACCGTTGCTTCCGCCACGCGCTTGCCCGCAACGTAAGCGACGCCGTGCATTTTTGCCGCGATCATCCGCGGAATCACGCGCCAGCCTGCCACTTCAACTTCAATACGCAGCTGGTCGCCAGGGCTTACGGGATGCCGGAACTTCGCCCGCTCGATGCCGGTGAACACCATCACTTTATTCGCACGGTCTTCCACTTCAGTCAGCAGCAGCGCGCCACCTGCCTGGGCAATGGCTTCCACAATCAATACGCCCGGCATAATCGGCAATCCCGGAAAATGGCCGTTGAAAAAAGGTTCATTGATGCTGACATTCTTAATGGCAACGATCCTCTCTTTCCGCTTCAGCTCCAGCACGCGATCAATCAGCAGAAGAGGATAGCGGTGCGGCAGAATCTTTAGGATGTCGTGAATGTCGAGCGCGGGCTTGGATACCGCGGCCTCGCTCACGGAAGGAGTGCCATCAGTCATGCTTCGTCCCAACTGAGCCCATCTCAACAAGCCCGTCTCAAAGTTCGCCTCAATCAGCCTGAAGATTATACTGTACGGCGTTGCCTTCGCAGCTGAAGGTGGTTCCAGCGAAAGGGAATTGTGCCGGGAAAGAAAACAAAGCAACCAGCAGTGTCGGCCCCCCGCAGTGAGTGGGTGGAGCGTCTGCGCTATTTCGAGCAACGTCAAGCTCGAATGATCGAAACCATTCGCGAGCTGGTTGAAATCGAATCTCCCAGCGATAACAAACCGGCAGTCGATCGGATCGCCGCCTTCCTCGGACCAAAATTCAAATCGCTGGGAGGTCGAACCCAGTCCCATCGCAGCAACAACTTCGGCGATAGCTTGCAAGTCGACTTTGCAGGGACTCAGCCGGGGCCTTCGAATCGCAAGCCCGTCCTGCTGCTGGGGCACTACGACACGGTTTATCCCCTGGGCACGCTGGCCGGAATGCCGTGCAAGCTTGAGAATGATCATCTGCGCGGACCAGGCGTCCTCGACATGAAGTCGGGAATTGCGCTAATGCTCCACGCCATCGAAGCGCTACGAGAGTGGCACGGCGAACTGCCACGTCCGGTCACAGTCTTTCTTGTTTCCGATGAAGAAGTCGGCAGCCATTCTTCGCGGAGAATCACCGAAGCATTGGCGGCGCAATCCGCCGGAGTGCTCGTGCTCGAACCGGCCGCCGGACTTCGAGGCGCTGTTAAGACCGCGCGCAAGGGCGTCGGCGAATATACACTCCGAGTGAAAGGAGTAGCGGCTCATGCGGGACTTGATCCTGGAAAAGGCCACAGCGCGATTGTCGAGCTGGCGCGCCAGATTGGTGCCTTAGCCAAACTCAATAATTTGAAGCAGGGCCTGTCCGTAAATCCTGGCGTGTCGCAAGGTGGAACGCGTACGAATGTGATTGCCGCCGAAGCCTCAGTGCAAATCGATGTGCGCATCAAGAGCGCGAAACAAGCCGCCGGCCTGGACCGCAAAATCTGTTCCCTGAAACCTTTCGACAAACATTGCAAGCTGGATATCTCAGGGGGAATCAATCGCCTTCCCATGGAACGAACGGTCGGAGTCGCGGCACTCTTCAAGACAGCCCGTGAAATTGCAACTCAGGTGGCATGGAGGCTCGAAGAAGCCGCCGTGGGCGGCGGTTCCGACGGAAACTTCACCGCTGGCATGGGTATTCCCACACTCGATGGCATGGGAGGCGTGGGCGAAGGAGCGCACGCGCCGCACGAGTTCATCGTCGTTTCCGAACTGCCGCGAAGAGCGCTGCTCCTGGCCGGAATGATCGAGAAATGCTGAAGGAGCTACTCTGTGGGAACCAGGACCAGGAAGTAATCCATCTTGTCGCCCTTGACGAAATCGTACAGCTCGAGCATCCGGTAGCCCGCCTCCGCCGCCTCGCGGACAACCACGTCGCGGCCCACGCCATGGTCTTCGCCATTTCCATTGCGATCGATAATTCCCACCTTCGCGCCGCGGCGAAGCGATGCCCGCAGGTTTCGTAGCAAAGCAACTGGTTGCCCGACTTCGTGGTACGTCTTCAGCAGCAAAACCGAATCGACTGCTCCCGTCGGAAGGAGAGGATCATTCTCTTTTCCCAGTATCGTCTTGACGTTTCGCAATTGTTCCTTCTGCGCGCGGTCGCCAATGTAGCGGATCGATTCCGGGTTGATGTCCACCGCATATACGACGCCGCCTTCGCCCACTCGCCGCGCCGCACGCACCGTGAACCAACCCGATCCCGCTCCGATATCGGCCACCGTCTTGCCGCGACTGATGCCCAGAATATCCATGACGCGATTGATTTGCAGTCGCGTGTCGCGACCGGCAGACTCAAAAATAGAAAGATCGCCGGTGTAGGGTTCGCTGGTCTTGCGATGCTCACCTGGCGGCGCGGGTGGGACTTGTGCGGGACTCTGAGCGAAAACGAAGGGAAGAATCTGGCACGCAATGAATACAGCCAGTAAAAGAGCGTAACGTTTGACAATCACAGAAGCCTCCAGATACCTGGGCCTCAAAGATAGACTTAACCAGGCTCGCTTGGTGAGCGTCATGGAATTTCAGATGCAAGAGGGAGAATTCCAGGTGCGACGCATTTTTGACTCCCGGGTTCGTAAAGCCTAGACTTTTCGCAGGGAGTTCGGCCACCGCCAGGTTTGCTGGAAGCGCGGACGAAACCCCGGAGGACATATGGGCGAAGGTCTTTTTCAGCCGTTGCATCTGATATTGATCATCGGGATCATTCTTCTGATCTTCGGCACCAGCAAGTTTTCCGCACTAGGCAAGGGCTTGGGCGAAGGCATCCGTAACTTCAAGGCCTCGATGAAGGAAGGGGAAGAACCCAAGAAAGAAAAGACGGAAGAAGAAAAGAAATCCTAGCCTTCGCTGTTTACCCCGGACCTCTTCTTGACCCGCGCCAGTAGGTTTCCTATCAACCCGACATTTTAGATCGCTCCACTCTCACGCAACATGGCGTATACCAGCGCCACCGGCAAGCCCACCACATTGCTGTAATCGCCTTCGATGCGCGGAATCCACCGTGAGGCGATCCCTTGGATCGCATACGCACCCGCCTTATCCATCGGCTCCCCACTCGCAACGTAGCCGCGGATCTCATCGTCGGATAGGGCGCGCATCGTGACGAGCGTAGTCTGGGAAGCAGTTCTCAATCCCGGATCTTCAGTTCTTCCCGTGCTGCTGGCCACTTTTTTACCAACCAGGCACACTCCCGTAATCACTGCATGCATACGCCCCGATAACAGCCGCAACATCCGGGCAGCATCGTCTGGATCGCGGGGTTTGCCGAGAATGGCGTCATCGACTACGACGATTGTGTCCGCGCCTAGAACATAGTCCTGCGGCCGGCTTTGAGAAACCGCCAACGCTTTTTCCCGCGCCAATCGCTCGGCGCAATGGCGCGGTGACTCTCCCGCGAGCGGCGTTTCGTTGATATCGGCCGGCTGCACACGAAACGGTATGCCTGCGTTGCGCAGTAACTCCTGACGCCGCGGTGAGGCAGAGGCGAGAACGATCATGCGATCTGAATTGTAGCGGAAGCGGTTTACCGGCTCCCAACCACGCCGCGCACCGACTCAATCAGCTTCGCCGAATCGTAGCCAACTCCGTCTTTGAATACGGTCTCAACGTTCTCGATGTCTTCAATCTTTTTCGCCGGATCGCCTTTGATCACCACCAAGTCCGCCAGCTTGCCGGGAGCAATCGTCCCGATCTTGTCAGCCTCCCCAAGATATTGAGCGCCGTTGAAAGTGGCAATGTGGATCGCTTCAACCGGCGTGAAGCCCGCTTCTACCAGCAACTCCACCTCGCGTTGATCGCCGAAGCCGGCGATCACGCCTCCCATGCCGGTCGGATCCAAACCTGCCAGCAGCAAACCTCCGGCTTGCGCGAAGGCACGTTCGAATTCCATTTCCTTCTTAAACGCCGCCGGCCAGGGCGAAACCTCACTGCCGTACTCGTGGCGGATCGCGCTAGCGTCGCTGGACCGGACCCTCCTCTCCAGCACCGCGCTGCGAGCGTCCGGCGATAACGCATCAAGCACGCGCTTCTGCATCGTCGGCCGGTCCGGAAAACTTCCCATCTCAAATACTGGCAGTGTCGAGGTGACCGCGACGTGGTGCTTGACCAGGTCCAAAATCATCTCATGCAGCGGTCCTGCGTTCACGTCCAGCTTGGAGATGAGAACAGGATTTTCTGGATCCTCCGGACACTCAGCCGGTTTTTTCCCCGGTTGAAATTCAGTATCCACGAGCAGGCCATGCTCGAGGTTGTCGATCCCCAGCGCCGCAGCCTCGCGAAAGCCGATCGAGCACAGATGTCCAGTAACTTTGGCGCCACGCTTATGAGCTGCCGTCACCGCGGCCGCAAGTTCCGCCGGAGTAATGAACATGTAGGCCTTGAAATTGTCGACTCCCTGATCCAGCCAGAAATTTACGGTCTTCGTGGTGTCCTCAGGCCCATTGAGCTGGTGCAACTGCAGAGCCCAACTGCCCGCACCTTCAAGATAAGGTCCAGTCACGTGAATCTTCGGCCCCGGCATGCCGCCAGCGTCAATCTTTTTCTTGATCTCGAGATCGGTATACGGTTCTAGGGACCCGGTGGTGCGGATCGTCGTGACTCCCCCCGCGAGGTAGAGTCGCGGGAAACTAAACGCCATCTCGCCGAACACTACATTTCCCACCGGATAGAACATGTGATCATGCATGCCGACCAGGCCAGGGATCACAGTGTAGCCATGCAGGTCGAGCACCTGGGCATCTTTCGGAACGGTGGCCGACGCTGTATCGGAAACGGACTCAATCTTTCCTTTGGAGATCACAACGGTTTGGTCTTCCCGCGCGGCCGCACCGGTGCCGTCAATCACGCGCACATGGGTAAGGGCCACTCTGGGCGCGTCGACTTTCACAAAGGCGCGCACCTCAGGCGAGAGAGTTTGGGCCCCCACCGCGACACAACAAATCAGCATCCAAAAAATGCCCAGGACCAGTTTGCGCATGGCGTTCCTTCCATAACCAACAGGGCAGGATTCTACCGAACAAAACAAGAGTCTGCCTCTAAACTTGGGGACCTGCGCTCTGGGCGCGGCTCCACGCCTCCGCGGCCGCTACGCGTTTCGAGATTGCCGGGTGCGAGTGGAACAACACTTCCACCCACTTCGAAGGTGTGCGTTCCGCTAGATTCTGCTGCGCCAGCTTGTTCATCGAAGTAATAAACGGTTCCACGCTGGCGATGGATTCAAAAGCGTAGCGGTCGGCCTGCCGCTCGTTATAGCGAGAGTACGCATTCAGAGCCGGCATCAGCACGAGAGAAAGCACAGTCGCCGTAATCGCCAGCAACGGCAGATTGGCAAAATCGGAAAGCTCCTCGAACATACGACGGTCGACCCCATAGTGAAGCACCCAGTTCGCCGCCCAGAAGCCAAACAAAGTCGTTGCCGCCTGCACCAAAATACTCTTAAAAATATGCCGATGAACATGATGACCGAGTTCATGCGCCAAGACTGCCTCGATTTCCTCGGGAGCATAATTGTCCAGCAAGGTATCGGCCAAGATGATCCGCCGCGTGCCGCCGAGTCCGGTGAGGGCCGCATTTGCTTTCTTGCTTTTTTCCGAGAGCTTCCAGCGATAGACTCCCCGCACGCGCGTGCCCGCGTGTTCGCTCAGCACCACCAGTCGGCGCCGCAGGTCTTCGTTGTCCAGCGGTTCGAATTTGTAGAAGATCGGGAACAGCAATACCGGAGCGAGCTGGGCCATGAGGATGAATAGTCCCATGAATAATACCCAGGTGATGACCCACCAATGCTGCGGAGACTCGCGAATCATGAAATACAGCAACTCGGTCACGATCCCCGCCAGCACCAGGCCGACAAAGAAACCCTTCGCTTCATCCCAGAGCCAGGAGCGCACTCTTTGTGTGGACAGATGAAACTTTCGCTCCAGCTGGAATCCGTAGTAGTCCAGGCCGAAGCCCAGCGCCTTGCCGATCAGGAGCAGGAAGAACAGATACAGAAACACGGCAAGCGTGTAATTCTGGAATCCGCGGCGTAAGGCAACGTCGCGCAACCAACCGGACCAGCCGGTGACCAGCAGTAGCACCAGAAAAGCTGACCCAACAACGAAGTCGGCGATCCCCAGCCAGCGGTGAATCTTGTTGTAGCGGCGCGCCTCAGGCGAATCGTCCGCGGGCGAAGTTGGGCTTCCGGCGAAAGTCATGCGCAGTTAGAAGTATCGCACTCCCGGCCCGGCAAATGTGCAGTTTTCGGAAGGTGAGAGTCCGCTACTCCCCGCTTCTAACAAAACTTTCCGCGGCGGTCAGGATTTCGCTCACCAACTCCGGGGACGCAGCCTCCGCGTAAGCCCGCAGCAGCGGCTCCGTTCCCGAAGCACGGAACAAGATCCAGGCTTCCGCTCCGTTGCCATTCGTCGGCGCATCGAGGAAAAACTTGATGCCATCAAGATTTTCTTTTTTTACGACCCGATATCGCCCAAGTTTCTGGGTGCGTTCAGCTCGAGCCCGCTGAATCGCGCTCTGCTTCATCTCCTCTGGAATGTGCAGATCGCGCCGCCCATAATAGTGGGGCCCAAACTCGCGTTGCAGATCCGCGACCAGTTGGCCAAGCGGCTTGCCTTCCTCCGCCATCACGTTGGCCAGCAGCAGGCAATTCAGCACTCCATCCCGCTCCGGCAAAAAGCGCGAGTAGCCAATGCCCCCCGACTCCTCGCCGCCGATCAGGATGTCGTGTTCCATCATCAAATCCGCGGTGTACTTGAATCCGATCGGCGTTTCGTAAAGTCTGCGGCCGTGTTTGGCGGCGATGCGATCCAGCATGCGGGTGGTGTTAAAGGCGCGCACCACGTCTCCGGACCACCTCTTGCGCTCCAGCAACCAGCGCAGCAGCACGCAGAAAATCTTGTGCGAGTCCACGAAAGTTCCATCTTCGGCGACCGCCCCAATGCGGTCAGCATCGCCGTCGGTCGCCAGCCCAGCGTCGCACTTCTCGCGGACAACTGTCTCCTGCAGCAGAGCGATGTGCGGCTCGATGGGCTCGGGATTAATTCCAGGGAAAAGGGGATTCACTTCCTGCCGGATGCTGACGTGCTGTACTCCGCGATCACGAAAGATTCCTGCAAGAATTCCACGGCCGGACCCGTACATCGAGTCGACCGCAACCTTGAACTTGGCTTGGCCGATCAAATCCATGTCGGCGAATCGGCAAACGGCAGCGATGTACGGCGTCTTCAGGTCGACCTCCTCGACCGCTGCTTGCGCTCCTTGCGGCATCGCTCCCGCTCGCAACTCCTCCTCCACTTTCTTCATGATGGCCGGAGTTGCAGAGCCGCCAAATTTCCCTTTGAACTTAACTCCATTCCAGTTCCACGGATTGTGGCTGGAAGTAACCATCACTCCGCCGGCTGCGCCATTCATTTTCACGGCATAGGACACTGCCGGCGTCGGCGTGTAATCATTCGCCAGCTTCACCGGAATGCCGGCCGCGGCAACTACTTCCGCCACCGCTTGTGCCGCGCGCTGCGAAGCGAAACGCGTGTCATAACCGACAAACACTCCGCGCTGGGCGTCCTCGTACTTAACAACGTAGGAAGCGATCGCTCCGGCCACGCGCCGCACATTGTCGAACGTGAAGTCATCGGAAATAATGCCGCGCCAGCCGTCGGTTCCGAATTTGATTTCTTGCGCCATGGGAATTCGGTAGTCAGTGATCAGTCCAGTGATCAGTACGATCGCGGTTTACGGACCACTCGGCACTAGCCACTGACCACGTTCTTAGACTAGTTTGTGCAGCTTCTTCTCATCCAGATACTTGACCACCTTGCCCACGTCTTGTGCATGCTGCCGGGTTGTAATCAGTAACGCATCTTCTGTTTCGACCACCACCAGATCGCTCACGCCCACAGCCGCGACAAACTTTCCTGGCGCATGCACATAATTGCCGTGGGCATTCAGAACAAACACGCCCGAGGCATTGATGAGGTTGCCTTCGGATGGATTACGTTTCGCCGTCTGATGCTCGTGCAAGGCTGTCCACGATCCCAAGTCGTTCCATCCAAAATCCGCGGGAAGGCAGAAAAGGTTGCTGGCACGCTCGCCCTTTGCGGAGCGCGGCTCCAGCACGGCATAGTCGATGCTGATGTTCTCGCACTTCGGATATAGCTTCCCAAAGGTGTGGGCGAACTTTCGCGTGCCAAAAGTGCCGGCAATCTCTTCAAGGATCGGGGCGGTCCTGGGAAGATGCTCGCGCAGAGCATTCGCCAGGGTGCGAGCGCTCCACAAAAACATTCCGCTGTTCCAGAAATAGTTTCCTGCCGCAACGAAGGTGGCGGCCTTTTCGGGGTTGGGCTTCTCAGTGAAACGGCACACTCGCAGGGCATTGCCGCCAAATGTGCTGCCCACCTCAATGTAGCCGTAACCAGTTTCTGCGCGATTCGGCCGGATGCCCAGCACCACAATGTTCTCTCCCGCAGCTGCAATCTCTATACCACGCTCAAGGGTCGCGCGATAACTTTCTTCGTCGGCGATCACGTGATCAGACGGAAACATTCCGATGACCGCCGCCGGATTTTCGCGCAACAGAAGGAAAGCGGCCAAGCCGATGGCAGGCGCCGTATTGCGCCCTATCGGTTCGGCCAGCACGTGTGCCCTTGGCAGCCTCGGAAGTTGTTTCAGAATTGCAGAACGAAGATCCTCGTTGCTAATCACCCAAATTTGTTTCGGAGAAGCCAGCGGAAGCAGCCTCGCAACTGTCTGCTGCATCATGGTCTGCTTGCCATCAAGAGCAAGCAACTGCTTGGCGCACTTCTTTCGGCTCAAAGGCCAGAAACGCGTGCCGCGACCGCCGGCGAGAATCACAGGATCGAAATTTGAATTCTTAGCCAAGGATTTTAGTTACTACATTCGCGTTTCCGGTTCGGGTAATGCGACTCCGGGCACTCTTGCCCTTAGGAATTCCAGCGTCCACTGCGGGCGAACGGTGAAATTCCCGACGGATGCCGGAACTACTACCGCATCACCTTTCGCTAATGTAACTGGCTCCGCGCCGGCCGCTTCTACCACTCCACACCCTTCCACCGCGACAAGGATTTGGGCGGAGCGCTTGCCGGAATCGTCACGCGTATCAAGTCGTTGCACGTCCTTCATCTCAAACATGTCAACCACAAAATAA
>JAUTWY010000264.1 GCA_030838305.1 Acidobacteriaceae bacterium | reverse complement strand
TCCCCATAGCCCACGCCGCGCCACCCACCTACCCCCTCCCGCGGTTTCCTCCCTTGGAGGTTTGCGGACGCCGGCCCCGGAGTGCGCCGCGCCACCTTCATGGGGCCGGCATCCGAAAACCTTCACAATAGCGGACTCATGCAACGCAGCAAGGCGAAAGCTGGCGCGTGACCGATGTCTCACGCCCTCAGACCAATTTATTCGGAACCCGCTCAACCTGCGCCATATCGTTATGCTGGATTGAACTGGTGTGTCCGTCATCCCACTCGATAGTGACTCCGCTCCAAGCTGTTCCAACAACCGTGCCAAGATCGGCTATCGTGGCTCCCCATCGAACACGGTCGCCTACTTTCAGGAGTCGGGATTGGTCGCCGGTCATTTCTTCAATTAATCTGCCATCAGCAAAACTCTGCGGATTATAGGATTTAGTCGGAACGATTTCGAGTCCCGACAATTGCTGTAATCGCGCTTCGTTGGGCACTACGATATATACGCAGCGAGAGACTAAGACTGTTGGGCAGCGTCAAGCAGCCGAGGCTCTCTCGAGCGGCTCCATCAGCGACCTCGCGGAGAACGGCTTTGTGAGATAGGCGAGACACCCGGATTGATGCGCAGCCATGCGGACGACAGGGCTGTCCTTCCCAGTCATGTAGATGATCGGCACAGAATTGCCATTCGCCTTGAGACGGAGCCGCAGTTCGATGCCTGAAACATCGCCCAAGTTGATGTCGAGAAGGACGCAGACCGCCTCTTCGAAATCGCTGTGGTTTGCGAAAGCCTCCACCGAAGAAAACAGCAAGCTGGCGTAGCCGAGCTACCGCAGCAGTCGAGCTACACTCCGCAACATTCCGGCGTCGTCATCGACGACAAAGACGACATTTCTATTTGGCAGGGATGATATCCCTTAGGCCCGGCGGCCGTAAGGCTCGCGACGGGGTTTGGCTAACTAACGCATCTTCGTTCTTCGGAGGTCATTTTGGACCGAGTCTACCGACTGCGGCGCATAGCCCTGCCTTAAGCTTCGACCTCAATCCAGAACGAGCACTGGTTCTCAATAAAGAGCGAGCACTGGTTCGGACCAATCAACCTTGTTAGCTCCCGCTATCCGATACTCACCTCTTTCCGTACTCCGTGAAAACGTAGTCGCGGTTCTGCACCACCGTGTGGCACGCGAACCCGCACTTCGCGTCGTTTTCCTGCGGCGGATTGTCCGCTACAGTGGCGGGCTTAAACGTATCGGACGCCGCGTCATGGTCGAACGCGCCCCATCCCCATCCGCCGCTGTCCGCGAACCTCTTGCTGTCCTTCACCATGAAATCAACGTCATGCTGGGTACCTGGCACCGTTGGCTCACCAGGGTACGTCTCTTGTTTTTTCGGGTTCCAATGAATTTTCGCCATCTTGGCGCCGTCCGGGAAAGGCTTGCCATTACCGGGCACGCCTTCCTTATAGGCGTCGATCATTACCGGATTCCCTACGATCACGGCGATCTTGCCTCCGTTCTCACTGATCGCGATGACTGGCCAGTCCTCGTATCCCCTAAACTCAGAGAACGCGAGCCCGTTCGGTACTTGCACAGTGTATTTGTCCTGCGCGGAAATCGCGACACCAGCCGCCAAGACGGCGATCGACACCGAAATACTGAGACTGATCAGCGAGCTTTTTTTCATTGTCGCATCTCCCTCATCGGTTTAGCGGCGGATGACGATCGATAACCCTTTGTTAGAAATTGCGTCGTCGCATTGTCTTCTCCGAGGCTCAGGACTGCGTCGATCGTTGCTCACGAAAAACATGATTACAGCATGAATTTGCGCGTTGCGAAATGGGGTCCGATGCCACGGTGCATAGCAGTATTTCTGAACTGCGATGTCATCTATGGGTCAAACTGAGAAGAACTCAGTGTGAGCAAATGTCTTCCGGGTTGCCCCTGAAAGCGGACATTGCCCAATCCAGTCAGCATGTCTCAAAGGTGCCAAAATGCGACTCCGGTCGCTCTACGGAGAATGATTTGGGTCCTATTCGGCCAGAAGGGAATCTCGATCGCCCGGAATTTTGCCTGCCGGCGCAGCCAATGCGAGGCTTCGTTGTATCCAGCGGAAAAATCTGCTCGAATTCGCGGCGCATATCCGACCAATTGCGGTTGCGCCGACGACCGGGTCGCAAGAACTAGCGGCCAACTGGGCGCCCGAGTTGCGAGATTTGGCTCGAACTCAACGGCCCGTTTTGGTATCATGGAACAGCTGGGAGCGCACAGGTCTCGCCGTAATCCAAGGGAGGAGATCGATGAAAACAGCATGGGCAACAGTATCGGCATTGCTGGCCGGCATTGCCATCGGAGCATTCGGCGTTCACACGGTTGATGCACAGAAGAGGCCGCCGGCCTATGTCGTCGCCGATAATGAGGTCAACGATCAAGACAACTACATGAAAGTGGTCGCGCCCGTCGCCGAGAAGACTACCGCAGAGGCTGGCGGACGCTTCCTTGCGCGTGGCAAGCCCGTTTCGCTCTCCGGTGAACCGCCGAGGGGACGCCTGGTCATCGTTCAGTTCGAGAACATGGACCAGCTGCAGAAATGGTGGAATAACCCTGAGTGGCAGGCGGCTCACAAGAAGGGTGAGCAGTACGCCAAGTTTCGCGACATGGCTATCGAGGGCGTGAGTCCGTAAGTCGGAAGGTGGCGGAGTGTCACAAGTACAGACAAACCTGTTCGCTGAATAAAAGATCGGTGACTCCCGCCTCCCTCGCGCGACAAGGTGTCGCCGCCGCGAGCAGCTCATTTGGATTGCACAAGGCCTCAACGCTCGCAAATCGACCTATTGCGGATGTCAGGCGCGCGGACTCGGCGGCTCCGGGCCGCCGCTGAGGCTTGGCAATCGTCGCTCAGGGGCGCGAGGGAAACTGGGGCCGCCTTCGATAGATGCGCTGCAGCCGAGCATAGATGGCTTGCGCCGTGCGGTTCAGCTTGCGAGCGATGTTGGGGACCTTCATTCCGGCATCCAGCATTTCCCGGAGTTTGTCCTCCTCGGCAGCTGTCCAGCGTCGTCCGGCTGGTCGTGGTCCTGTCATGTCCCCTTCGCCTTTAGAGCCTCCCCTTATATGTCGCCGCGCGGATCCAGATCCTGGTCGCGCCGCCTTTGCTGCCGTTGATCGACTCGCCCATATAGTCGCCCACGGCGAACCAAACGCTTTTCGAATCCCAATACACTGTTACTGAACAGCGCTTACCCCGCACTTTGACTCTGCGTTCGTGCTCTTCATCGCCCTGCATATCGGAAACCGGGCTCGACGTTGCCTATTCCGCTTGTGTGGCCCGCGGCTATCGAAATCCGGCCTGACATCGGCCCTAGCGTTACACGCCCGGAGCAATCCCCTAAGGGTGGTTTGCTATAAATGAATAGTGCCGGGTCCGCCGCCCCGGCACTATTCAGCCCAACGGCTTCAGCTCGTCCCCCCGGCTGGGGCCGTCAGGGCTGCAGATTAGATAAATGCGATAGCGAGCAAGCCAGAGCAAAGCAGCGTAAGGCCGGCAACGGCCACAGCGAGGAAACTGTAAGAAGCAAATTCTTCACTCATGGTACACCTGCCGTTCTGGAGAAACCGGGTTACCAATCATCGCAAGCTTCATTGCGCCTCTGCTCGAACAGAACGACTGCCGCATTGCACAGTCAAAAGTATTTCGAACGGTTCCGATATTAGAATCTGACTGATGATTTTGGGCAACAGGGGGCAGAGCGCGCAGGCGGGTTTTCGCCACGAATCGTCCTTAAGTTCGATTTCGGCCGTGCCTCGCGGGCCAAAGGGGAATGGCCAGACCCGGCGCGCGTCGTCCGTAACTCG